>JAPLER010000318.1 GCA_026391115.1 Bacteroidota bacterium
CCTTGCTCAACTCAGGGATCTCTCTAATGGTCACCTCGATAACTCCACCGTCTCTGACGCTGGTACCTTCGTGTTGACTGAGACCTCTTTGGACCTCCACTGCTGGGGCCAAAACCCCGTTGTCGTTGCCAAGCTCCAACTCAACGGCCAAGATCGCTTCTCTGAACGTGAAGGGTCTTACTTCTCTTGGGTTCAACCCTACCAAGCGCACACCCGTTGCCCCGATGAAGGTATCAACGTCTACTCTTTTGCCTTAAAACCTGAAGAACATCAACCATCCGGAACGTGTAACTTTTCTCGTATCGACAATGCCACGCTCTTATTGTCGGTTCACCCAGACATCTCTTCGTCCAACTTAATCAAGAAACTCCGTGTCTACGCTGTTAACTACAACGTTCTCAGAAGCATGGGTGGTATGGGTGGATTAGCATACTCAAACTAATTGACTGTACGCTTTATATATTTATATATTTTGTATTTATATATTCAATACTTTTTTCAATCAAAATATCTATATCATCAAAATAGGATACACATTGTATTTTATGAGATTCTAAAAGCGATTGATTATCAGTAAATGGTAACATTCTGGAAATCCATACACCAAATAATATAGGTTTTTCATATAAATATCGTAAATGGTTTATACTTTTAAGAAAATTATTTATACAATGTGTTTCTTTACGTCGTGTTCGTCGATATTTGATTTGTATAGGTATTATACCATTTGTAGTAATTATTAGATAGTCAATGCTGGATAGGTCCCATCCATATAATTTTTTTAAATCTTTTTCAGATTTGATATCTATAAAAAAATTACATTGTTTAAGTGATTGAAAAAATTTGCGTTCAACTTCGTAACCTAAATTTAATGGATCTTTTAAAAACATTATTCAATATCAATATCAATATCAATATCAATTTCTATATAATTTTCATTATATATCTTTAAGTAATAACAATATTATGAAGAACATCGAGTGAAATTATATCTAAAGTGCCAATATCTTTATTAGTTTCTATACGTTTTTTAATATATTGAATACCAGCGAGTCTAAGAAACATTGTTTTTCTTATTAATTTAAATATTTTCTCAGCATTTTCATATTTATTATTTATAATATGCATTTTTGCAATATAAATTTCATAATCGAATTCAAAATCTGGATAATCCATTCTATATTGTGAAATATAGCGAATTAATATATTTCGAACATTATTTTTAAATGCTCTTGTAATGCGTACAATTTTTACAAATTGTTGATCGTCAGAAACATAAGATTTTGGGATATTATTTAGCTTATAGTCAGAATCATAATTCATTTTTAGTTTTGTTTAGTTTTTATTTAATAGTATAAATATCAAATTTTTTTATTTTAAACGTAAATAAAAAGAGAAATTTTTGATAATATAATTAAACGCGAATTTTATGTGCCGATATTTCTAGCAGATGCTAAATGGTTAAGCCTTATATGTATTTTGACATGTAAACGTATATAAAGATAAAATTTGATTATATAATTACACTCACAAAATGACATCTTCGAATGCAACTTCGCCTATAAATCCAAATACACATTTTATTGTTTCTAAATTTATTACACTCTTTCTCACAAATAATGGGACACCTTAATTCTCACGGTATCACATGCTCTATGAGGCGGGAGAAATGTAATTTTTATCCCTAGGAGGGTGTTATACAAGCTGGTGCCTCCTGTATTTGTAATAATCCTTTCAATAAGATGTTGTACGATCCTGCCCAGTTGCGATTCCACCACCTATTACAGTTTGTACAACTGAGTAGACAATGTTTTTTCTTA
>JAPLER010000253.1 GCA_026391115.1 Bacteroidota bacterium
CTTATTATTCAGAAAAAAAACTGGCTTTTCATCCTTAATTAACAACTGTGCTGGCAAATTATCGTGTGTGCTTACGTGCCCATCATTCATTATATCGGCAAAAAACAATAGTGCATATTCTTCGGCAGTTACATCTTTAATCTCTTGCCCAATCATTACCACCCATTTATCAAATACTTGTTTTAGGTTGTCGGGGGTAATTTGTGTTCGTATAATATCGCCACTTTTAATGGCGTTTTTAATGGTGCTAATAAATTCGTCTTCGTGAGTTTCTATTTTAAAACTCACTATGTATGTACCAATATAGGCACTCACCACATCTAATGCTTCTTGTGTGTAACCACTGGCACTTTTGCCCCATTTAATGGGTTGCTTTTTATTGCTAATGAGTGGCAGGGCATCGGCAGTTTTCATTATAGCTGCCTTTTTGGTATCTATCACACATAAAAAGGGTGGCACTTCTTCGCCTTTGTCAAATGCTTGCTGCACATAGTGTAGCAGTTGTGTAAACATCTGGTAAGTGCTGTGTTTGTAGCCTTCCTTAGCCTCGAACCATATTTCTTTGGTTTGAATATCTATCAGGTTTTTGCTATATGCTTTTAGCCCAAATGCTTTTATGTAAGCATCTTTTACATCTTCTTCGGTTCGGGCTTGTTGTAGTTTTTGGTATAAAGTCATTGTAGGGTATAGTCTTTAGTCTTTGGTCTTGGGTCTTTGGTTCTTGGTTCTTGGTTCTTGGTTATAGATATCAAAAATAAGGGCTAAGCTAACTGATTGGGTAATGTTGGGTAAATATATTAGTTAAGTAGCTGATATAAATATAGCTTATTTCTCCCCACCGACATTTTGTCTTTTTCACATCATACAGAGCATTCAAACACTTAAAAAATCGGTCGGAATGTCCATTGAAAAGCTCGGAATGCGTATTGAAAGGCTCGGAATGGGCATCGAAATAATCCGTTTGTGTATCGAAATAGGCTAACTGTGTATTGAAGAAGTCTCTTTAATTAAAGAACACCTCTTTTTTAATCGCTCATCAATCCTATTAAGTAACTAGCAAATATTTTTTGCCAGAGAAAAAATTTAGAAAGTTTTAACAAATGGCAGGCAACGTTTTTAGGGGTTTTGTTGTCTTATTAGTTGAGGGTATTCCTCAAAAAACTTTATAAATTTTTACTTTATGTCGCAAAATGATCAAGGATTAAATTTCCATTTTAGCTACAACGAACTTATTAATTTAAGTTTTGAAAAAGAAGCATTACTAACACGTGACCTTGCAGACCTTACAGCAAGGGGCATTACTGCTGCAAGGCTCACAACCTTTGGCACATTGCGAAGCAACTTTGTTGCAGTGCCTACCGATGAAACATTGGTTGCCAATATTAGCATTGCTAAAAACCAGCGAGATGCACTTGCCGACCCTCTTAGGATTTCAATAAGAGAAGTGCAGGGCATTGCAGCCAATACTTTTGGTAGTGGTAGTGCCGAGCATAAATCCTTTATACCACAAGCCCTTAGCGATTTAGATGCTGGTGCTTTGTATTTGTTATCATCAACCATTGTAGCACAAGGCACCACCTATTTGGCACAAATGACACCCAAAGGTTTAACTGCTGCAATGCTTACGAGCATTACCACACAAGCTAATAATCTTAAACCAAAAATTACAGCATTTGAACTGGCACAAGGGGCTCAACTATTGGGAACGCAAAACAGGCACACTGCTGCAAATGCCCTATACGATGAAATGGCTGCAATGTGCGAAACAGCAATTGTTTACTATCAAGATAGAAACCCATTAAAAGCAAGTGAATACATCATTTACCAAACCACAGGCACACAACAACAACGCAATGGTATTGTGGCTGCCACAAACACTGTATATAGAAGTTTTGATGAATTAACAGCCGATGCTGCATTTAAACTAAAAGTAATTGATGGCAATGATTTGGTGTTTTATTTTAGCCAAACAGAAGGTGGTAATGCTGGTGCAAAAACCATTACAGTAGCTGTTGACCCTAATAATTTTACCGAAACCACAGCAGCAGAGTTGGGGTATAATAGCAGCACAGGATTTATTAAATTTAATATTAAAAACAATGGCAGTGTAGAAAGTGTGTATAGGGTGGTGATGGGGTAAGGTTGGAGGAATTGAGTATTGGGTATTGGGAATTAGGAATTAGGAATTAAAAAATAAAAAACCTCGAAGCAATGCTTCGAGGTTTTTTGTTAGTAGGTAGGTCCAAAACTATTTTACTTGATCAATAATTGCTTTAAAACTTTTTGGCTTGTTCTGCAATTGTGTAATGGGCAAGTGGTTAGTAACAAGTGGCGAGTAGCAATAAAAAAGGCTGCCCCTACAGATAGAGACAGCCTTTTTTTATGTAAATCAGTTAAATACTATTTCTTGATAAATGAAACAGTATTGGTTGTTCCATCTACATTAGTAATATTTATAAAATAAACTCCACTTAATAAATTAGATGTTTCAATTACCTGTGTTTGTGCAGTGGCTACATTTTTGTAAACTACTTTGCCTATAGCATTTGTAATTTGTAATGTTGCACCATTAGCCACACCAGCAACTACTATTTGTTTGCTTGCAGGATTTGGATATGCACTTACAGTTAATTTAGTTTGAGAGCTTACTTTTAAGATTTGGCTATAAATTGTTTTGCCACCTTTTTCAATACTTGCTACACGGTAGTAATATGTACCAGCAGCAACATTATTATTGGTAAATTGATAGTTGTTTTCGTTTTTATTTAAAGCCAACACCTCTCCTACTTTTTCAAAATTTCTACCATCATTACTTCTTTCAACAACATATTTATTCATATCTATTTCGTTAGATACACTCCAAGAAATATTTACTGCATTGCTGTTTA
>JAPLER010000250.1 GCA_026391115.1 Bacteroidota bacterium
CCAGAAGCAGCCACTGAACCACTTGTGTGTGTAGGAGCAACGGTACCAGATGTACCAGCAGTAGTAACTGTATATAAATTTGTTCCATTATAAACTTGTTGATTTAGGGTATATGTAGCACTTGAAGTCCAAAGTGTACCTAAAGTAAAAGTTGGTGTAGTTAAATATCCACTTCCACCGCTATTTGTTAAATTTAATGAAAAAACACCCCCATTTACGCCACCCACACCAATTTTTTGGCTGGTTTGTCCGCCAACGCCTCCAGTACCACCACTTGCAAATAAAGTACTATTAAAACTGGTTGTACCACCAGCACTTCCATTTGTGTTTCCACTTGATGGTCCGGCAGTACCACCAGCACCAATAGTAAAACTATACGTGGTTCCTGGCACCACAGTAATTGAATTATTTACTGAGTAATTACCTCCAGCCCCACCGCCACCAGTGTATAAATTTGTAGAACTACCAGAACCTGCACCACCACCACCAGCACCCCAACATTCTACCTTAATAGAAGTTACCCCAGCTGGGCAAGTCCAAGTACCAGACGATGTAAATGTTGTTTGAGAAAACAGACTTTGCGTAATGATTGCAAACAAAATAACAGTAGCAATTCGTTGAAATTGTTTCATATGGTCTAATTTTTTAAACATTTCAATTGAAATGTTTACAAGCAAACGTTAATATTTTTCAAATCTATGATTAGATATTGGGTTTTTAAAAATTTACATTTTAATTATTTTCAAAAAATAAACACCTATTCCTTGAAAATATTTAATGAATACAGAATAACGCCTTTTTAATGATTCGAAGCTTACAGGTTTAATTATTCAACAACTACTTTTTTGTGTTTGTTTTTCCTTTGTTTGTTATAGTACCAACAAAGCAAATTCCTCGATTTAAGTTGCAGTGCAAGTTGTTTTACACTTTCAAAAATCCCAATTCATATACCATTGGTTGTAGCTTTTCGGTTAATGATTATTATATACTAATATTTATTTCAATACCGTTTAAGGTTGTAGTTATATAGCTTTCATAATTGAGGGCATCATTTACAAATTGGGTTATATCATTTTTTTCAATTCCATCCATTGGTGCATATTCTTTTTTAAGTGAAATTAAAATATCACAATTAAAATCTTCACCATAATGATATATAGGGTCAGAAGTGTGGTCGGTTTGTGCTACTATTTCAAAATAATCTTTTTCAAAATATACACACCACTTTCGCAAGTAAATACCCTCTTCTTCATTTCTTCCTTCCTGTCTATCATAATCAAAAATATATAAGCATACATCCCAGCCTTTAAAAGTTTCTGGCCTGTTTATGTTTTCAATTTGATGAATTATTAATGCAGCTTTTTCTTGCTCTTTAGCAGTTGCATATTTTAGATTGCCAACAAATACTACAAACCTTTTTAGTTCTTGTAGTGCGTTATATGTTTCATTATCTGCTATCCAGTATTCTTTTTCCATACTTAAATTTTACACCTTCAAAAATCCCAATTCATATACCATTGGTTGCAGCTTTTCTGTTAGGGCTTTATACGCTTCTTCAAAAGGTTTAAAGTTGATGGGTGCAAAGTCGCCACTTGCGTTTCGTGCTTGTAATGCTTTGCGTATTTGATACCAACCTACATCGGGTCTATTTAGTTTTAATTCATCTCTTACACTGCGTACATCTGTTTGGGTAAAATAGGCTTGCCATAGTTTTTTGCCTTCGGCTAATACACTATTGGCTTCGTGAGAGAGAACCACCCCTAACCCCTCCAAAGGAGGGGAATTTTTACTCGAGTTGATATTCCCCTCTTGTAGAGGGGTTAGGGGTGTTAAACTTGCTAAATACCTTACCATAAAATCGCTTTCAAATCTATCGGATGCACCAACTTCTTCTTCGGTAAAAGGGATAAAATGGTTTACGATGCTCCACTTTTTGCCATTCCATTCTAAATCGTTGGCACTAGCTGTTAGGTTGCTGCCATTAAATAACATCCATATTAAACAATCGCTTTTAAACTCGTTGGTTGAGGGTTGTGTGGGTTGCAAAAACTGGTCTCTATCGTTGAGCCAAGTGGGTTTTATTACCCTGCGAACTGTAAATATGATGGCTGCTTGCCAAAGGTTTTCTTCTGTTACATAAAAAGCACCTGGGCTACTATATGTTGAAGATAACAATGCTGTAAGATGTGCATTTTGCATATCACTTGCGTGTGCATACATACTACCGATTGGTCAATTTCTTTTATAACATCTTTCTTACTCTGTGTTGTTTTCCAAATTAAAAATCCAATAGGAAAATCTCCTTTTAATCCATCAAAAGCTTTATTATGAACTGCAAATCCTCCTAAATATTTTGCAAACCAAATACTCTAAACTCTTCAAAGTTGGGTGCAACAACATATTTTAAAGTGCTAAACATTGCAACAGTTGCATTGGGTATTTCTCTTTTTATTCTTACTAAAAACTGAGCAAACAATTCACGTTTTGCATAACCATACTCATCCATTGTTGTCATCAATTTTGTAGTCGCTACTCCTTCTTTGTTTCCACTTTCAACACCACTCCCAGCCTCCGCATAAGGCGGATTAATCAATACCAAAATCTTCTTATTCTCTTTAATGGCTTGTTGTAACCCTTGTGGTATTTTATTGGTTAGGGCATAATCTATTTGCCCAAAATCTGTAATATCATCATTCAAATAATCGTATTGGAAACGTGTTGCTGCCACACAGGTTTTGGTGGCTTTCATTACATCTACATCGGCAACATCTAATGTACTCATAAATATATTGCGTGGGTTGCTGTGCTTTACCTCTAGGTTGCCCACACCACAACACATATCCCATACTATATAATCTTTTTGCCAGTTTTTGCCAAGGGTTTCGGTTAGTTTATCGTAGGCTTTATCTACCACAGCAAGGGGTGTGTAGTAAGCACCTTTAAAACTACGTTCGTCAATAGGTATCAAGCTATCACGGCGTTCTAGCAAATAATTTCTATATTCTTGTGCAGGTGGTCGGTGGTAAATTGCCCAAAATTGTCGGTAGCCTTCTCTATTGCCAAGTTCATATATTTTACCATTAAGGTTAAACACGGGTGCATTGCCACGGTGCAATAATTCTGCTGGTAGGTTAGCGTGTGTGCTTACGGTGCCATCG
>JAPLER010000040.1 GCA_026391115.1 Bacteroidota bacterium
ACTGCTAACTTGTTTTTTGATAACAATAAAGCCACCGAGAATACAATTGTTTTTAATGCACCAATAACAAAATCTATCAACGAAAAATTGTCTTTTACAATTACAGCAAATGCAGATATTACTTCTTATAAAAAAGATACTCTAAAACTTAGCAATAATATTTTTTCTATTGCACCACTTTTTAATTTCGATAATAAAATTTTGACATTAAATATTGGAGCAAAACCTACTTGGAATAATGCTGAATTTAGTTTTTTGCCCAATGTAAATGCAGCATACAAACTAGCTAGCGATAAGTTTATAGTAACTGCTGGTTGGTTAGGCTATTTTAATAAGAATACTTATAAAAATATAACAGATTATAATCCATTTATTGAACAACCAACAAGTTTTATAAATACTAAAGTAAGCGAACAATATTTTGGTGCAAAAGCAGCCATTGGCAAGCATTTTAGTTTCAATGGTCAATTATCTTTTTTAAAGTATACTAATCAGGCTTTATTTGTCAATGATGAAAATCCTTTGAACACGCAAACATTTAAAACCTTATATGAGCCTAATTTAAGTGCAGTAAAAATTTCAGCAGAATTGGGTTATACCGAAAAAGAAAAATTTAGTTTTATTACTTCATTGCACTTAACTCAGTTTACAAGTCAAGATTCTTTTCCAAAAGCTTATGGCATAATTCCATTGCAGTTTAATACAACTGTAAAATATAAAATCTTAAAAGACGTTTTTTTAAAGAGTGATTTATTCATTAATACTGGAAATTTTTACAGAGTACAAACCATACAAACAAATAAAACAGAAACTGCTTTTGACCTAAACATTGGTGCCGAATATAAAATATTGAACAAGTTAAATGTATATATAGATTTCAACAACTTATTCAACAATCAGTATCAACGTTGGCATCAATATCAAGTTTTAGGCTTTAATGTTGTTGCAGGTGTTGTATATTCGTTCCACTAACCCTAAATTTGCTTTATGTTATACGAACTATTTTACAAATATCTAATTTTAAATGGCACAGCATCTATGCCTGGTATTGGTACTTTTGGTGTTGAGCAAATGCCTGCAACTATGGATTATGAGAATAAAAAACTTAATCCACCATCTCAAAATATTCGTTTGCAAAGTACAGAAATTGCAACAGACATTTACTCTTTTTACAACTATTTGGCAAGCGAATTAAATATTAATGAAAGTGATGCTGCACGTAGGTTTCAAGAGTTTTCACACGATATTCAAAAGCAATTGAATGCATCTGGTAGTGTGTTATTGCCAGGTATTGGCATAATGAAAAGAGAAGTTTCTGGTATTTATACAATGGACTCTGAAAATGATACCAAACAAGTTTTGCCAGATTTATGGATAACAAAAACACAAGCTGCAACAACTGGTTTACTAGATGTTTATTCAACAGAACGCCCTTCGATAATAAAAAATTCAAGCGTTGAAAGTGATATAGACAGAATAACCACTGTTAAAGAAAGTGAAGATTATTGGTGGGTTTTTGCAATCATTATTGCAATTATGGGCTTGGGTGCTTTATTGTATTACTACATTTAATTTAAATAAATGAAATTTAAAAAGGAAAGAAAGGATTTTCTTTCCTTTTTTTATAAATAAGAATTCATACTAATGGCTGAAATAATTACATACAATTCTTGTCCTTGCTGCAATAACTCAAATATTACAAGTTTTTTAAAAGCTAAGGATTACACTGTTTCAAATGAAGTTTTTGAAATATTAAAATGCAATAATTGCACGGTTGCGTTTACCCAAAACATTCCTACACAAAGTCAAATTGGTAAATATTACCAATCTACAAACTACATTTCACATAGTGATACTAAACAGGGTTTAATTAGCAAAATTTATCACGCAGTCAGGAATATTACTTTAGTTTCAAAAAGAAATTTAGTAATAAAACACACAAATAAACAAGCAGGAAATCTGTTAGATATTGGTGCAGGTACAGGTGCTTTTAGTAATGCAATGCAACTTGCAAAATGGAATGTTACAGGTTTAGAACCTGATGAAATTGCAAGAACAAACGCCAAGAATAAATATGACTTGGATTTGCAAAATCCTGAAAATTTATTTAAACAAAATCCTGAAACATTTGATGCAATCACATTGTGGCATGTATTAGAACATATTCATACTTTACAAGAGTACTTAAAACAATTTCATATAGTTTTAAAAAAAGAAGGAAAGATTTTTATAGCAGTACCAAACTATACATGCTACGATGCTGGATACTATAAAGAATATTGGGCTGGTTATGATGTGCCAAGACACTTGTATCATTTTTCGCCAAAAAGTATGGAATTGCTTGCAGCAAAAAATAGTTTTAAAGTAAGTAAAACTTATCCAATGTGGTTTGACAGTACTTATGTAGCAATGCTCAGTGAGCAATACAAAAAAGGCAAGCAAAACTTATTAAAAGCCTATTTCATTGGAATGCTATCTAATGCTAAAGCTATGTTTAATCATAAAAAGTGTAGCTCTGTAATTTATGTTTTAGAAAAGTTGTAATAGTTTACTAAAACATAATTGCTATTTATTTACGATATATTTGAAAAAATTAATTTCCAATAGATGACTGATAAAAAATGGTTTGTATTGTACTCAAAACCAAGATGGGAAAAAAAACTAGATAATGCCTTGATTCAAAAAGGAATTGAAAGTTGGTGTCCATTAAATAAGGTAGAAAAACAATGGAGCGATAGAAAAAAAATTGTAGAAGAACCTCTTTTTAAATCTTATGTATTTGTAAGAATTAGAGAAGATGAAAAAACTACAGTATTGATGACACCCGGAGCAATGCAATTTGTTTATTATTTAAAAAAGCCAGCAGTAATAAGAGATAGTGAGATTGAAACTATAAAACATTTTTTGCTTGAAGAAGAAACAAAAATAGAAACCATTAGTACTACAGTTTTTAAAGAAGAAACCAAAGTAAGAATTAGAAAGGGAATTTTTATAGATGCAGAAGGAACAGTTTTACGTAGTGGAAAAAAGAAAGTTTATGTTTTAATTGAAAGCCTTGGAACAGTTATGGTAGTTGAGTTTAAAACAGAACACTTATTGAAAATATAATTAATAATTTCCAAAATTCTATATAGCAAACCTCAAATAGTACACTAGCTTATGTTCTCATTTTTTAAAAAGAAGAATGACCCCAATTTAAACTTATCTTTCCTTGAGGTAGATATGCATTCTCATTTATTGCCCAATTTAGATGATGGCTTAATATCAATGGATGATACTATAGCATTTGCAAAACAGTTACAGGATTTAGGCTATAAAAAACTAATTTGTACACCACATATTTTGCCAGGTGTTCACGACAATTCTCCTGAACTTATTTTGCCAAAATTGCTAGAAGTTAAAGATGCTTTTACACAAAACAATATTGACATAAAAATTGAGGCGGCAGCTGAATATATGGTTGGCACAGAGTTTCAGGAAAGTATTGAAAAGGGTGAGCAATTATTAACCTTTGGTGATAAGCATATTTTAATTGAAATGAGTTATGCATTTCCATCTCAAAACATGGCACAAGTAATTTTTGATTTAAAAATAAAAGGTTACAAACCCATACTTGCTCACCCAGAAAGATATAATTATTATTTGGGAAATTATGAAATTTACGAAGAGTTTATTGGCAGAGGATGTTTATTACAAATTAATCTTTTATCGTTAACAGGTTTTTATGGTAAGCCAGTGCAAAAAGCTGCTGAATATTTAGTCAAAAACAACATGATTTCTTTTATTGGTACAGATATGCACCACGCAGGACATTTAGAAATGACAAAGATTTTGGCAACATCAACTAAGTTCCATCGACTGGCAGAAAACCTAGATTTAAAAAATAAAAGCTTGTTATAATTTTATTCAAAATTATTATTTATGAAACTATCATTTCATGGTGCTGCAAGAACTGTAACAGGTTCTAAACATTTGCTAACATTAAAAAATGGCAAACAAATTTTACTCGATTGTGGTATGTTTCAAGGTTTAGGAAAAGAAACTGGTGATTATAATAAGCAACTTGGTTTTGAAGCATCAGAAATAGACGTAATGATACTTTCGCATGCACATATAGATCACAGTGGTTTAATTCCTTTGTTGGTAAAGCAAGGGTTTACTGGCTCTATTTTTTGCACACCAGCAACAAAAGATTTGGCAGCTATATTAATGGAAGATAGTGCAACTATTCAAAGAGATGATACAAGATATTTAAACAAAAGACGAGAAAAACAAGGCTTACCACCAGTAGAACCTATTTATGATATTGAAGATGCAACACGTGCAGTGAGTCAGTTTGAAACTATCGAATATAATATTTGGTTTAAGGTTATTGATGGTGTAGAAGCAATGTTTACAGATGCTGGGCACATAATTGGCAGTGCAAGTGTGCATCTTAAAATAAAAGAAGACGGTAAAGAAACTACCTTAACTTTTAGTGGTGATGTTGGAAGATATAAGGATATGATTTTAAAATCTCCACAGACTTTCCCTCAAGCACATTATATCATTATTGAAAGTACTTATGGTAACTCGTTGCACGATGATGTTTTTAATTCTACTGATAATTTATTGCAGTGGATACAAAAAACTTGCATAGAAAAAAAAGGAAAATTAATTATACCTGCATTTAGTGTTGGAAGAACCCAAGAACTTTTGTATTCACTTAATCAATTAAGTTTAGAAAACAGATTACCCAAATTGCCTGTTTATGTTGATAGTCCACTAAGTGCTGAAGCTACAAGCATTTTGAAAAAATTTCCAAAGTATTATAATAAAACGGTGCAAAAGATTTTAGAACACGACGATGATCCTTTTGATTTTTCGGGTTTGCATTTTACTTCAAGTGCAGATGAAAGTAAAAGTATCAATCAATATAAGCAACCTTGTATTATAATTTCAGCTAGTGGAATGGCAGATGCTGGAAGAATTAAACATCACATAGCCAATAATATTGGCGATGCAAAAAATACTATTCTCTTGGTTGGTTATTGTGAGCCAAATAGTTTAGGTGGAAAGCTAATGAATGGACAAAAAGAAGTCAGAATTTTTGGAGAGTATTATGAAGTAATTGCAGAAGTAGGTAGTATGCGTAGTATGAGTGCCCATGGAGATTACGACGATTTATGTCAATATTTAAGTTGCCAAAATCCAAATTTGGTGAAGGAAGTTTTTGTAGTACATGGAGAAGTGGAAGTGCAAATGGAATTTCAACAAAGGCTAATAAAAAAAGGATACAAAAACGTTGTTGTACCTGCAATGCATGAAACAATTAATCTAGCTTAAAAAGATTTTTTTTTAAGATAATTATTCATCAACTGCATTAGCAATTAATCTAGCACTCATTTTACGTAATGGATTTTTTCGCATACTTGCATAACCATTTCTTTGTCTAACAATATCAATAGCCATAAAAATGGCTGCTAAAAAAGATTCGTGATTGGCAATGCCTTTACCTGCAATATCAAACGCAGTTCCGTGGTCAGGACTAGTTCTAATAACATTTAAACCAGCTGTATAATTTACGCCTTCTCCTATTGCCAATGATTTAAAAGGTATTAAGCCTTGATCGTGATACATTGCAAGCACAGCATCAAATTTTTCATAACTCCCTCTCGCAAAAAAAGCATCAGAACTATATGGTCCAAACACCATCATATTTTGTCTTGCTTCTTTAACTGCAGGTTTTATAATGGTTTCTTCTTCTTTACCAATAAGGCTTTCGTCACCAGCATGTGGGTTTAATCCCAACACAGCAATTTTAGGTTTTTCAATTCCAAAATCTTGTTGCAAGCATTTGTTCATTATCTGCAACTTACTTATAATCGCCTCTTTAGAAATAGCTTTGGCAACTTCTGCAACTGGTATGTGCTCTGTAACCAACCCAATTTTTAAATTGTCTGCACACATTAGCATTACAACGTCTTTTGCAGCAAAAACTTCTTTAAAGTATGGGGTGTGTCCACTATGTTTAAAGTTGTTGTTTTGAATGTTTTTTTTATGAATAGGGGCAGTAACTAAGGCGTGAATTTGTCCAGCTTTTAAGCTCTCTGTAGCTTGTTGTAATGATAAAAAAGCATACTTGCCACCAACATCATTTAATACTCCTGGTGTTACAACAACATCTTCTTCCCAGCAAGTAAAAATATTAATTTGTTTATGACTAATTTTTGAAAAATCTTTTATATTATTAAAACTTAAATTGGCATCAATAATATTTTTTCTGTAAAAATTAACAACTTTATTACTTGCAAAAAATACGGGCGTGCACAAATTTAAAATTTCACTATTTGCCAAACTTTTGATAATAATTTCAATTCCTATTCCATTAATGTCACCACAGCTGATACCAATTATTGGTTTTTGAAAATCTGTATTCATTAAAAACATTTAGGCTGTAAAGATACAAGCTTGCTTTATTGAAATTTGATTATTTACACAGCAACCAATTTTGATTATGAAACTAAAGCTAATATTGAGTAATGAAATTCAAATTTTCAAAATACGATATTTAAAGTAATTATAGTTAAACAAAATCATGATTTCTCAATTCAACTACTACATTTGCCCATTAAAAATTTATTATGAGTAAAGGTCCTATTTCAAATTTTATAGAACATCATTATCGTCATTTTAATGCAGCTGCTTTAATGGATGCTGCAAAAGGTTATGAAACACATTTAATTGAAGGAGGTAAAATGATGGTAACACTTGCTGGTGCTATGAGTACAGCTGAATTGGGAATAAGTTTTGCCGAAATGATTCGTCAAGGAAAGGTTGATATTATCAGTTGCACTGGTGCAAATTTGGAAGAAGATGTGATGAATTTGGTTGCACATTCTCACTATAAAAGAGTGCCAAATTATAGAGATTTAACACCGCAAGATGAGTGGGATTTATTAGAAAATCACTACAATCGTGTTACAGATACTTGTATTCCAGAAGAAGAAGCATTTCGTCGTTTGCAAAAGCATTTAGTGAAACAATGGAAAGATGCTGCTGCTGCTGGAGAAAGATATTTTCCTCACGAATTTTTATATAAAACTGTTTTAAGTGGAGAGCTTGAGCAGTATTATGAAATTGATAAAAAAGATAGTTGGATTGTTGCTGCTGCCGAAAAAAATATTCCAATTGTTTGCCCAGGATGGGAGGACAGTACTACAGGAAACATCTTTGCAAGCTATGTTATCAAGGGTGAATTAAAAGCGGACCTTGTAAAAAGTGGTATTGAGTATATGGTTTGGTTAACAGAATGGTATCGTGCAAATAGTGCTGGAAAAGGTGTTGGATTTTTTCAAATTGGTGGTGGTATTGCTGGCGATTTTCCAATTTGTGTAGTGCCAATGATGTATCAGGATTTAGAGTGGCACG
>JAPLER010000049.1 GCA_026391115.1 Bacteroidota bacterium
CTTATAAAAGTATTTTTGATTGTATAATGCATGCTTGTGGACACGATGTTCATACGACTTGTCTATTAGGTGCTGCAAAAATTTTGAATGAATTAAAAAACGAATGGGAAGGAACTGTTAAACTAATTTTTCAATTGGGTGAAGAAAAAAATCCTGGTGGTGCAAGTTTAATGATTAAAGAAGGTGTGTTGAAAAATCCTTCGCCAACAAAAATTGTTGCATTACACGTTCACCCTGGTTTAAACTATGGTAAACTAAGTTTTAGAAAAGGAAGAGTAATGGCAAGTGCTGATGAAATTTTTATCACCATAAAAGGAAATGGAGGACACGCTGCTGCACCACATTTAACACAAGATACTATTTTGATTGCATCTCATCTAATTGTTTCATTACAACAAATTATTTCTCGTAATTGCAACCCAACAAGCCCAAGTGTTCTATCTATTTGCTCAGTTCATGGAGGCAATGCAACGAACATTATTCCAAGTGAAGTAAAGTTGATGGGAACATTAAGATGTATGGATGAAACTTGGCGTTATAAAGCTCATAAACTTATTGAACAACAAGTAAAAACCATTGTTGAAGGAATGGGTGCAACTTATGATTTGTTAATTGATGTTGGATATCCAACAGTAGATAGCGAGCCTGTATTAACAGAACAATGTACTTTGCTTGCTAATGAATTTATGAGTGAAGACAATATTGAAGAAACAGAATTAAGAATGGGTGCTGAAGATTTTGGATATTACACACAACAAATTCCTGGTTGTTTTTTTAGACTAGGTGTACGAAATGAAGAACAAGGCATTATACACAATGTACATACACCAAAATTCAATATTGATGAACGAGCCATTGAAATTGGGATAGGAATGATGAGCTGGTTAGGAGTTAGTGTAAAATAATAGTGCAACTTAAAATTTAAGTTGCACTATTATAAATAATTTTTTCACAAATTACATTGTTTGATCATCCGCAGTTGGACCGTACATTCCAGGAAGTTTAACATCTAATAATCTCAGATAAACTGTTAACTGCCCACGATGATGATATAAATGATTTAAACACCAAGACCGTGTAACAGCTGCTTTTGGCATTGTAAAATAAATTTGCTCTCCATTTTTCATAGTCCAAGGTTTAGCAAATTCCTCATCAGCAACTTCACTTAAAATTTTAGTTGCTTTAGCAACTAAGTCATCGTGCATTGCCAGCAGGTCATCAGTATTGTTTATTACTTTTGGAGTGAAATCGCCTGCTGCAAAGTCTAAAACATCTTGCAAAAGACATTCTTTCCACCAACCAGTAATTTCGGTTACGTGTGTTGCTAAACGTTTCAACGTCATCGACTTTTCATGTGGCTTAAAGTCTGCTTTATCAAATGGAACTACTTCCAACAATTTTCTTGTACTAGCAGATTCTTGTAATACTTCTGCCAATAAAATTTTACCAATACTCATATTTTGAATTATTTTTTCTTTAACCTTTCTTTCATTCTGGCAATATCCTCATCTACATACATATTACCTGCACGTTTTGCTTTAGTGTACCATTCAAGTGCCTTTAAATAGTTTTGGTCAACACCAAATCCATTTTCATACATACCACCAACAGTTTTAATAGCATCAGGGTCTCCAATTCTATTTGCAGTACCACTTGCTTTTTTATAATAATCTAAAGCCATAGAAAGGTTTGAATCTACACCTTCGCCATTTTGTTGCATTAACCCCAAGCGGTATAATGCAGCATTTTTTGATTCCCATTTTCCTTTGGCGTAAGCTGCTTTTTCCCAATAATATCTTGCAGGCCCCATAGAGTCTAACTTATAATTATCCCAACCTAAATTGTAATAAATTGTTGCACTATCTGGTATAGCTACAATAGTTGTTTTCTTTTTTGTATAAAATGGTTTTGTAGTCTGTGCAGATACAAATAAAACGTTGAATACAAACAGCACTAATAAAAGTTGTTTCATATTTAGTTAGTATTAAATTTTTGGAAAGGTAGCATAAATATTGAATATAATTTTAATGTGAATTAAATTTATAAATGACTAGGATAATAAACAATTTTTTTTAAAAAATATCTTAAATTTTACACTAACAATTTTAGGTCAAATTTGCAATTTTGTTAGTTTAAAACATACCTTTAAAAAAAATTGATTATGAGATATGATATGATTGACAATTTGCAGCAGCATTACAATGATTACACAAACGAAGATTTTGATGTTTGGAAAATACTTTACGAAAGACAAAAACCACAATTAGAAAAATTTGCAGCAAGTGAGTATTTACAAGGCTTAGATAAAATTAATTTTACTGCAAATGAAATTCCAAATATTGATAAGACAAATGCTTTGCTTGCAAAACAAACTGGCTGGCAGTTAATTGTTGTTCCTGGTATTATCAAAGAACCTGATTTTTTTAATTTGTTATCGCAAAAAAAATTTCCAGCAACTACTTGGCTTCGCAAAAAAGAACAATTAGATTACTTGCCAGAGCCTGATATGTTTCATGATGTTTTCGGTCATGCCCCCCTCTTATCTAATCAATCGTATGTCAACTTTTTCAAAGGTATGAGCGATATCGCCCTTAAGCATATCGACAATCAGGATAAGATCGACCTCCTGGGCAGATTGTATTGGTTCACTATCGAATTTGGCATGATCAGAGAAAACGGGCAGCTTAAAATCTACGGTGCCGGTATCATTTCGTCAAAAGGTGAAACCCTACATTGCCTCAGTGAAAAGACCACCCATCTCCCTTTCGATGTGCAAACTATCATGAACACACCTTACAGGACGGATATCCTGCAGGAAAAGTATTTTGTCATTGATTCATTCGAACAGCTGTACGACTCATTACCTGAAATTGAAGC
>JAPLER010000009.1 GCA_026391115.1 Bacteroidota bacterium
ATTCACTGAACCCTTCAAATTGCTCAGTTCTACTGCTTTGATTTTAAACTCGGTTGTGTAGTACCTTTTTGCTGTTGTCATAAAATTAAAAGTAAGCAATTGCTCTTAGTTGCAATGTCCTCTCAAATGTAGGAAGTCCATGTTAGTAAAGTTTAAATCTTGCCATTTGTCCCTCACTGTTCCTGCGTCAAAGAATGGTGCAAGTGTAAATCCAAAACGTTGTTTGCCAAATTTTGTTTCCGCAACTTTATAACGAAGTTCAAAGTTTGCAAATGCCAATGAACGAGCTAAAAAACGATTTGCTCTGTGTCCACGTAACGACTGCTTTCCACCTAAAGAATTTATACTGCCGTCTGGGCTCCACTGGTCTTGAAATTCAAAGAAAGGAGCATTGTCGCCAAAAATATTTCCTACACCAAGACGTCCACCAAAGACTGTCCTTGAGCCAATAGGTAGTTTTTTGTAAAACCTTGCTTGTATGAATAGTTTGTTAAAGTTAAATTGAGAACCAATTATTGGATTTGAAAATTCATTGGCAATTTCAAGATAATAACCACGAGTTGGGTCTGGTTCAAAATCCCTTGTGTCGTAAATTAATGCAGTTTGCAATAAGGAAACCCAACCACCATCAAGTCCTGAAATTAAGCCTTGCTGAAAATCTCTTCTTAATAATGATGTTCCGTTTGGTGCTTTTATTTCTTGTCCATTTGTAGGGTCAATAGCTTCGGCTTCAGTACCCTCAAATGTTTTGTAACTCAAATGTTGAATTTCGTAACCACTCATAATTCTCCATACGCCTTTTTTACCAAGTGCATAGTCAGCTTTTAGATTTAGCATAAACTCTGTTTCTCTAAACCTGTTTGAAAGAGCGTCTGTTACAGAGCTTGCTTCACCAACTCCACCAGCTCTTAATGTTTTTCTTGCTTTGTCGAAAGCTGCATAGGTTGCATAGGTTTGCCCTCCATTAGGTGTTGAGGGAAGCCTAAGTTCACCAAGTGTTGTTTCGGCAGAACCAAAATATAAATTAGCAGGATTTTGTTGAGCCTTGAAGTCAACTTTAAAACGCCAACGAGTACCTTTATAATATGGAACATCAAGTGATAAGATTAGTTCTTTTGCATTTGAAGTGTAGTAAGCAGCATTGGCTTTGAGTTTAGCAAGATATGGTGTGTAAGCAAAAAAAGGATTTGTCCGTTTGCCATTCCAATAAACATTTGTCCTAACACCAAGTCCAAAGCCAGTTACAGGGTCTGATGAAAAGTCAGGAATGCCAGTTATAAATGTTCCTTCTCTCTTTTTTGTTAAGTCGGCGTCCGACATTCGTTTTGCCTTAATAAAAGAAATGGTGTCTTTAGTTTGTGCTTTTGAAGAAAAAATGAAAATGTTACTTAAAAATAATGCAATAATTATTCGTCTCATAAATGCAAAAATAGCTACTGAAATTTAATTACTTCTTTGAAGATTAGGTGTGGCGTAGCATAGTTGCCAACGAAAAAGGTTTGGCGTTTGTTGAGGAATTAGTTCCGAAGTTTCTGAATCCTTCAGACCATAACTAAAGTTGATAATTGCAATCCCGAACTTTTGGGATACTGATGTTTTATTCATAGTCAAATTTATAAGAAGATGTTCAACAACTTTTAAACTCAGCTGCCAAACACTCTATCTCCTCCCACCACCTTTTATTTTTTTACTTATTCTGGCAATGTCAGCATCAACATATTTATTGCCTAATTGTTTAGCTGTTTTATACCATTCAAGAGCTTTGGCAAAGTCTTGTTTTGCACCATAACCATTTTCGTATAATGTGCCAGCAGATTTTGCAGCATTCAAATTTCCTGGAACTTTACCAGGTGCTCCTCTTCCTCCTTTGGTGTACCAATCCAAAGCTTTAGCATCATCTTTGGCAACACCCTCTCCTCTAGAGTACATATTACCCAATTCGTCCATTGCCCTGAATTTATTAGGCACTATTATGTCTGAGTTAGCAGCTTGTTCCCATAGCTGACGAGCTACCTCATAGTTTTTTAATTTATAAGCATCAAAGCCTTTGTTAAGCAATATGTTGGGGTTTGATGCATCGTTGGCATTTGTTTTCTGTTGCAGTACCTTATCTGTCGATTTTTTTTGTACAAATGAAAAGCCAGAGAAAAAAACTAAAGCAATTAAAAATATTGATTTCATTGATAAATGTATTTGAAGCATTGTTAATTGTAAAAATAAAAATATGCAGTTTCTTTAATATTAATTGTTGTTGAAGAACACCAACAATGGCGAAACACTTACATTGCCATTTTTATCAATCAATTGCACAGCATAAAACCCTTTGTGTAGAGATGAAATATTAATACTGCAATTCATAATATCTGCATTAAAACTTTTTGTTAACACAACCCTTCCAAGATTATCAATGACGCTTACTTGTTTAATGCTTTTAGCTTCTACATTTATAAGTTCTTTTGCAGGATTAGGATAGATATTTATAGCTTGTTGCTTGCTATTTAGTTGTATTCTTTTTATTGGACTGAAAGTATAACTGCCATTTTTATCGACTATTTGTAAACGATAATATATCGTAAGTTTATCATTAGTAATCGTAAGTTGATTATCATTAAATGAATAATTATTTATTCCTGCTAAAACTTTACTTATTGTTTCAAAATTGCTGCCATCAAAGCTTCTTTGTATTTCAAATAGCTTTGTGTCTTGTTCTGTGGAAGTAGTCCAATTTAATGCTACTTGTTGGTTGCCATTAGCAACAGCATTGAAGAATGATAAATGAACAGGTAATACATTTCCGCCACGTGTAATATCCACTTCAATTCCGTGGAAAATATCATCTATACCATCCGTATTCACAAGCATAAAATCTGAACCTAATATTCCGCTTTGATTTATAACAGGATTATGTAAAACCACATTGATTGTTTTCCATTGATTATCTCCAATACCTGTAACACTTAATGCAGTTTGCAATCCATTGGAATTATAATGTTTAAAAGCCCAAGTTGAGTTTGGGGTTTTATCAAGCCAAGTAATTTTGAATGTTAAACTATCAGGAACTTTAAGGGAAAATAGGTTTTGATGAAATTTGAAATACATAGCGTTTCTGCCACTACTGTTTTGGAATGAACGAGCAAATCGGTCATACATAGAAGAACTTGAATCTATTGTACCTCGAATTCTAAAAAGACCGATGGAAGTAGAGTCAGGATTTATCTGCGTTATCCATCTTTCATAATTACCTTCCTCAATATCCCAACCAGCGTCATTATATCCTGTTTGATTAGCACGTTGATAAACCTGTCCTTTAGTAGCTGCAAATACATCATCCATTTTAGCACCTCTAGCAGCATAAGCACTGCAGATGGCTGTATAACGAGCCTGATTGGATTGACTTGCATTACCGAAAGTAGCCACTGGAAATTTTGTTGTATTAGCTGAATTTAAACCTTCGTGAAAAATAGTGTATACAGTTGTAGGATAAATTTGCCCAGCATATTTGTTAAACATTCGGAAAATATTATGTAATTCCGGTTTTACCTGTGCTTCATTTAATGCACTTTGGGTAACAAGCCATACAGAAAGACCAGTATTTAGTCCACTCCTTGCCCCCCAGTAAAAACCCAAAGGAACATTTATTTGATATAGAGGATTTTTCCAGGTTTGGTCTTGTTCTGCTGCAGAAAATAATTGTTGACCTTGGGGATTTACCAAATAGGGTGTCCAAGTACTTTTGAAACTAAGCTCATCTGAAAGATGATGCCCTCGTCCATAAGCACCTCCTTTAGTTCCAAAGCCATAAGTAATATTAGATAAAACCCATTGCCATTCGATTGGTTGGTCAATAGGATCAATGTTATTAAAAAGGAGTCCGACTTTAGTGCTGTTACTGCCAGTATTAAAAGTTACCCTGAACTTTTCAAATGTACTTAATCGAAATGTTCTCCAATCAGCATTTGAAATTTTGAATGATGTATCAAGCGGATTTCCTTTGTATGCAACCTCGTCACCTGTGCAACCAGTTTTTACTTGAAGATAGGCAATACGACTGAACAAATTTGCTGGTAGCGTTCTTAAAAAAACACCAAAACTATCTATTAGATTAAAATAATAGCGTTTGTAATCCGTATCCACGTAGTAGGGATATTGTGTCCAACCAGAGTGTTGTGTATCATCAGTAATTACAGCAGTTACTCCATTTGAATAAATCCAAGAAGGTGCATCTGGTCCAACACCAACACTTATGTTTACCATTTGGTTATTATTATATGCTGTTTGTAAAATGCCTTGAATAGCAGACCAATCGTAATGACTGGAGTCGATGGCTTGAACATCTTTCCAAAAAACGTCAGCACTTATACCTCTTAAATAACTGTAAGCAGTATCAACTGAAATATTGAATGCATTTGACCTGTCCCACACTCCGTATGAGTTTATCGGTAAAATTGGTGTTTGAGCACTCACAAACAATGTAGAAAATGTAAATGCAATTGCTATTAAATAATATTTGTGGAGTGTCTTTCTTGATTTATTCATTAAACTTATAAACGTTATGTCTACACAATTAATTGTTTAATTTTTATAAAGGTTTAATTCCGAGTTGTCGGTGTGTACCATACTTTCTCGACGACCAGCTTCACAAAAGCTATCAAATTCAAGAAAAATAGAGCATTCCCCCTATCTTAAAACTGTAACAATACCACTCATAGGTTCACTGCTTGGCGTTAATTTAATAATCCAATAATATACAGCAATAGGAACTGGTTGACCATTATAAGTTCCATCCCAAACTTTAATTGATTTTGATGTAGCAGATTTCAGGAGTTGCCCTTGTCTATTAAAAATGCTGATTGTTGCAAAAGGATAATCTGTAATATGTGCAATATCCCAAGTATCATTAATTCCATCTCCATTTGGAGAAAATATATTTGGAATACTAACTGGTTTAACAATAAATATTTTTAAAGAACTTGTTTCTGTGCAACCATCTATACTGGTAGCTTTTATTAAATAAGCTTGATCTGATAATGGGGTACAAATTGGGTTACTACTTGTTGAATCATCTAAATACTTTGATGGAGTAAAACTAATGCTAATAGCATTTGAAATACTAGGATTTAAAACAACAGAACTATTTGGCATTACTAATAAATTACCACCAACGATAATTTTTGGCAAAGGATAGACAACAATGTTATTTATATTGTATATACTATCACAGCCTTGTAAGTTTTTTATAGTATCAAAAAAAGAAATGGATGTGGTGTAAAGAACATTTTTATAGTTAACAGAACCACAGCCAGTATAGTTGGCTGTTTTAACAATAACTATAATAGGGTTAATGCTAATACTTACAATATTATAAACACTATCACAACCTTTAGTGCTTTTAACAGTATCTCTAAGTACAGTTGAAACAGCATAAGTATTACCATTATAAACAATGCTTTTGCAACTTGATAAAGTTTGTGTTTTGGTTGTAGGTGTTAGTGGGTTAATAGTAATATTTACTGTGTTGTAAATACTATCACAACCTTGATAACTTTTTACAGTATCTCTAAGTACAGTTGATGCTGCATAAGTATTGCCATTATAAACAATGCTTT
>JAPLER010000117.1 GCA_026391115.1 Bacteroidota bacterium
ATGATGGAAGAATTGAAGTTATTGAAGCTTACCGTGTGCAACACAGCCAGCACAAAAGCCCTTGTAAAGGTGGTATTCGATTTAGCGACGAAGTAAATCAGGATGAAGTAATGGCACTTGCAAGTTTAATGACTTACAAATGTGCTATTGTAAACGTGCCTTTTGGTGGTGGTAAAGGTGGTATTAAAATCAACCCCAAAAAGTACAGTACTTATGAATTAGAAAAAATTACACGTAGATATACTGCTGAGTTGGTTAAGAAAAATTTCATAGGCCCAGGTATAGATGTTCCTGCACCAGATTATGGAACAGGTGCAAGAGAAATGAGTTGGATTGTGGATACTTATGCTAGCTTAAAACCAGGTGAAATTGATGCTGCTGGCTGTGTTACTGGAAAACCAGTTACGCAAGGTGGGGTACGTGGTAGAACAGAAGCAACAGGTTTAGGTGTTTTCTTTGGTATAAGAGAAATATGCAATATGCCTGATGTAATGAGCAAATTAGGTTTATCATTAGGTGTTGCAGGTAAAACTGTTGTAGTGCAAGGTTTAGGAAATGTAGGTTACCACAGTGCAAAATTCTTTAGAGAAGGTGGTGCAAAAGTGGTATCCATTGCAGAATACGAAGGTGCAATTTACAATGCTGATGGTATTAATGAAGAAGAGTTATTTCAACATAGAAAAGCAACAGGTTCTATCTTAAATTTTCCTGGTGCAACCAACTTAGCTAAAAATAGTGATGCATTAGAATTAGAGTGTGATATTTTAATTCCTGCTGCATTAGAAAATGTAGTTAATAAAAATAATGCTCCTCGTTTAAAATGTAAAATTATTGGTGAAGCTGCAAATGGCCCTTTAACACCAGAAGCTGATGAAGAATGTACAAGAAAAGGAATACTAGTTGTGCCTGATATGTATCTAAATGCTGGTGGTGTAACTGTAAGTTATTTCGAGTGGTTGAAAAACTTAAGCCACGTAAGATATGGTAGAATGGAAAAACGCTTTACTGAAAATATGAACGGACATATTTTAAGTCAGATAGAAGAATTAAGTGGTAAAAAAGTAAGCGAAAAAGAAAGAAGCTTTATTTTACATGGAGCTGAAGAACAAGATTTGGTACATAGTGGTTTAGAAGAAAGTATGATAACTGCAACAAGAGAAATAATGGAGATTTGGAAAGCAATTCCAGAAATTCCAGATATGAGAACTGCTGCTTACGTAAATGCTATTAACAAAGTAGCTACTAGCTATAATGAATTAGGTATTTTCCCATAGTATAAGATACATATTTAGTTACAAAAGCCCCTCCATTTCGAGGGGCTTTTTTTATTTTTATAAATACATTTTAATAATAAAAAAAATCGCAAATTTCTTTTTCCCCACTACTTATTCACATCTTTTTTACAACAGTTTTTATAAAGGCTTTTAACTGTTATGTTCGCAGACCCAAGAAGAAATAATGATTAATGTTTAATTATTAATATTTAATGGGAATTCAAATTAAAGAGTGGATGTTTTGATTTGAATTGTAAAAAGTTGAGTAATGAATAATGAGTTAAAACTATTAACTCTACACTTTAAACTCTAAACTAAAAAAGTAAGTATGCGTTTAAAAAGTCTAGAAATCAAAGGATTTAAAAGTTTTGCCGATAAAACTGTTGTAAGTTTTGATGAAGGCATTACAGGTATTATTGGCCCAAATGGTTGTGGCAAATCAAACATTATTGATAGCATTCGCTGGGTTATTGGCGAGCAAAAAATATCTTCTTTGCGTAGCGAAAACCAAAGTGCATTGGTTTTTAATGGTAGTAAAAGTCGAAGTGCAAGTGGTTTAGCAGAAGTAAGTTTAACTTTCGAAAACACACGTAATCTTTTGCCTACTGAGTTTAGTACAGTTACAGTTACCCGTAAGTTTTATAAAAATGGCGAGAGTGAATACAGATTAAATGATGTACAATGTCGTTTAAAAGATATTCATAACTTATTCTTAGACACTGGTGTAAGTACAGACAGCTATGCTATTATTGAATTGGGAACAAGAAAGAAAGAAGCTAAAAGTAAGCTTGATGCAACTGAACAAGATTTAGCTCGCATTGAAGATTTGTTATTTGAAATAAATAATCAGTTAAAAATGCTTGAAAGCCAAGCAAAAAAAGCTGAAAAATATTATGAAATAAAAAAAGAGTACAAAGAAATTGCAGTAGAGTTGGCCAAAGCCAGTTTACAAGGCTTTAATATTACCTACAAAACATTAAACGAGCAACAAGAAAACGAAACCAACAATAAGGTAAAGCTTGAAGCAGAAGTAGCTACAGAGGAAGCTGGTTTAGAAAGTGAAAGAGTTGGGTTTATAGAAAAAGAACGTGCCTTGCAAAGTATGCAACAAGCGTTTAACAATTTGGTGCAAAATCTTAGAACCAAGGAGAACGAAAAAAATCTTGCTACACAAAAATTACATTATTTACAAGAAAAGGAAAATAGCTTAAAAGACTTTTTGGCAAAAGCCGATGGTCAGTTAAAAAACATTGAAGACAGCATTAGTTTTAGTCAGCAGCAATTGGTTGTAGAAGATGATAAATTAAAAACATTTACCAGTGAGGTTGATACTGCAAGAACACAAACTGAATCTATAAGAAAAGTTGTAGATGAAAAAAGAGTATTAGTTGATGGCAGCAGAAGCAAACATCAACAAATACTACGCAGCCAGTTTGATGCTGAAAAGAAAGTAGCTGTTGCCGATACTTCTATTCAAAACTTACAAAGAGCTACTTTTCAAATAACTGAAGAAAATACAACTCGTGATGCTCAGTTGCAACAATTACAAGTTGAGTTAACCGAAAAAGAAGAAACGCTTGACAGCAAGAGAATTGATTTGCAACAATTGCAAGAACATCACGAAAAAACTAAAGAACAGATATTTGCTACACAAAGCGAATTAGAAGCTTTACGTGCCAACCTTGCAGAAGAGAATAGAACTTACGATGCCAAACGCAACGAATACAACCTACTAAAAAGTATGGTAGATAAAATGGAAGGCTATCCAGAAAGTGTGAAGTTTTTACACAACAATACTGGCTGGAACCATAAAGCTCCTATCCTATCAGACATTATTTATGTAAAACCAGAATATAGAGCTGCTGTAGAAAATGTGCTTGAGCCATACTTAAACTATTATGTTGTAAATAATTTACAAGAAGGTTTACAAGCTGTAAATTTATTGGACAGCAATAAAAAAGGTAAAGCCAATTTTTTTATTTTAGATGCAGTTGCAAAACAAGCTAGCAATACAGATAATCATCAACCACAAAACACCATTAAAGCACTAGATGTAATTGAAGTGGATGAAGCGTATAGTGCTTTGGCCAATCATCTTTTGGGCAATGTATTTATTGCAGAAAGTGATGATGCTTTACAAAACAGTAATGGCAGCATAGTATTAGAAAAAACTGGTAAATATGTTAAAGGCAAATACACTCTAAGTGGTGGCAGTGTAGGTTTATTTGAAGGTAAAAAAATTGGTCGTGCTAAGAACTTAGAAAAACTGCACGAAGAAATTTTATCGCAAGAAAATGTAGTCAACATTTTAAAAGGCGATATACAATCTCGTCATAATTTGGTAATTGCTTTTAATAACGAGTTAAAAGAAAATGTTATTCGCCAAACCGAGCAAGAAATTAACCAATTAACCAATCAGGTATTTGCTACAAAAAATAAGATTGAAAACTTACAACACAGTCGCACCAAAGAAATGCAGGAAAGATTGCAAGACGAGCAAGAAGGCATTGCAGATACAAGAGAAATATTAACGCAATTAAACGAGCAACTTACACAATCAACAGAAGAAATAAAAACTGTTGAAGCTGCCTATCAAACTGCAGAACAAGAGTACAATACTATTAGCTATCAGTTCAATCAAAAAAATATTGAACTTACCAAGCAACAAAGCAAGTTAAACACCTTGCAACAAGAGTTGAACTTTAAAGAAGAACAACTAGCCAATTTAAAACAACAAATAGAAACCAATAGTCAGCAACTAGCAGAAAGTGCAAGTATTATTGAAGAAAGCAAAAACGCTTTAGAAGATGGTGCACAAGCTTTGATAGATTTGTTAAAACAAAAAGACGAAGAAGAAAAGAAATTAAACGAGGCAGATCAAGCTTATTACAACCTGCGTAATGCCTTGCAAGAAAAAGAAAGTGCTTTGCGTTTAAAAACAAAAACCAAAGAAAATGTAGAGTTGGTTTTAAGTGAAATTAAAGACAAACTAAACGAATTGAAACTTCAACTTGCAGGAATGAAAGAAAGATTGCAAGTAGAGTTTAAAATTAATATTGACGATGTTTTAGATCAGGAAAGATTGACAGATACATCTCTTGAAGAGTTACAAGCTACCAGCGATAGAATGCGTAAACGTCTGGAAAATATGGGAGAAGTAAACCCAACTGCTATTGAGGCTTTTCAGGAAATGAAAAAAAGATACGAGTTTATACTAGAACAAAAGAATGATTTGGTAACTGCAAAAGACAGTTTGCTTCAAACTATACAAGAAGTTGAAGCTACTGCCAATCAACAATTCTTAGACACATTCAATAAAGTAAGAGAGAATTTCCAAAAGGTATTTAAAGCATTATTTACCGAAGAAGATACTGCTGATATGGTGTTGGAAAACCCAGATAACCTTGCAGAAACAGGTATTGATATTGTTGCCAAACCTAAAGGCAAACGCCCAAGCAGCATTACCCAATTGAGTGGTGGAGAAAAAACCCTTACAGCTACTGCCCTATTATTTGCTATTTACTTAATTAAGCCAGCACCTTTCTGTATTTTAGATGAGGTTGATGCACCGCTTGATGATGCCAATGTGGGCAAGTTTACGCAAATGATTAAACAGTTTAGCAATAACTCACAGTTTATAATTGTAACGCACAACAAACAAACAATGGGAGCTGTAGATGTGATTTATGGTGTAACTATGCAAGAACCTGGTGTAAGTAAATTGGTACCTGTGGATTTTAGAAGTTTGAATTAGGATTAGCCACGAATGCCGAATAAAATATTTTACTTCCCAAGGGTGATAAGCTTTTGGGAAGTTTTTATTTAATGGATTACAATAATATTTATTTTTGAATACAAATTATTTGTTATGGCAACTACTTCAAATGTTTATTTACCGCTTAGTACTACTCAAATTTTTGATTTAGTGCAGCAATTGCCATTAACAGAACAAACAACATTATTGCATTTGCTTGAAAATAATATTGCTGATAACAATGAGGCAACCCCCAATTGGCAAATAGAACTTGGTCAAAAAGAACTTGAAAATATTGCTGCAAACAATACTGTTTTAATGGAATGGAGTGAGGCAAAAAAACAAATGAAATTCTAATTTGTTATGCCTTATAAAATTATTACCACTACCAATGCAAGAGCTGATATTCAAGAAGCTATTAATTGGGAAAACAATAGGCAACTTGGATTTGGAGAAAGACTTTTTGAGATATTGGATAAAAAAATAAATGACTTATCTGTAACACCTGCAATGGGTAGTGTTCGTTACTTAAATGTGCGAATTACATTTACACCAATATTTGATTATAACATTCACTACACTATTGACACTACAGAAGAGAAAGTGTATATATTGAGAGTATTGCATAGTGCAAGAAAGCCTATTTATTGATTCTTTAATGTTATTTATGGTGTTACAATGCAAGAACCTAGTGTGAGTAAATTAGTTCTAGTGGATTTTAGAAGTTTGAATTAAAATATTGAAAATTGCGAAGTGAAAGCTTCGCAGTTTTTTGTTTAATAATAATGTTTATGCAAATAATTGAATTAGTAAAATTTCTAGGCAGTTCTGCTATTATTATGTCTGGTGTTATTTTCATAGCAAAAAAAATAATAGATAAATCTCTCGATGGTGCTGTAGAAAAATATAAAGCATCATTGCAAAAGGAAGCAGATTTATATAAGCATAATCTTAATAAGGAAACTGAAATACTAAAATTTGATTTAAACAAAATCTCATTAGAATATCAATCAAAGTATAATACTTTACACAAAGAAAGACTAGATATTATTAAAGATATTTATGGTGAGATAATAAATTTAGACTATGAGTTAATTAAATTAACATCTGTTTTTCAAGGACCAGAATGGAAAAAAACTGAACATAATTTTGAAATTAGAGATTTAATTATTCGATTTGAAAAAGACTTTGAAATTAAACGTTTGTACTTTGCTAAAAATACTTGTGAAAACGTAGAGAAGGTTATTGAAAGAATGAAAACAATTAATCACAATATGTATAAAGCCAAGCTTCAAGAAGAAACTAATCAGGAACTAGAAAAGTATAATAACACAGTAACGACAGAAGAAAGGCTTCAACCCAAAAAAACTTGGCGTGAATTAGAGATTGA
>JAPLER010000211.1 GCA_026391115.1 Bacteroidota bacterium
CTGTTACTACTGCTGGTACTTCTGGTAATGTTGCTCCTACACATACAACTAGTTCAGTGCCTGCTTCTGGTGGAGGAACTGCAATTTTAACTTATGCAGGAACAGTTGCAACTGGAACTGCTTCTTTAAATTCAACAACTTGGTCATCTGGAAAAACGTATGCTGCTGGAGATATTATTGTAGTAAGTGGTACACCAAACAGATATTATTCAGCAACAGCTGGTACTTCAGGAACAACAGCACCTACACATACAAGTGGTTCGGCTGCTGCAACAGGTGGTACATCAACCTATACATTTCAAAGTGGTACCAACATTAATTACCTTACTGTGGTAAGTATGGGTTCAGGTTATTTATCAGCCCCATCTGTAAATTTATCAGGAAATGCTACCGCAACTTCAAGTATCAATGCAATAAATGTAACAGGTGCAACAAGTTTTTATATTGGTGGAAATGGTAGTAATGGAACTTTTACGACTGGAAGCACTTCTAATGCAAGTGGTGGCGGTGGGTCAAGTGCTGGAAGTTCAAGTGCCGGAAATAATGGTGTTGGCGTAACTGGTGGCACTGCTGTAACTGGTGGTGGTGCAGGTGCCAATGGATTTATTACTACTGCTACAGTTGGTAATGCTGCTACCCAAGTTGGTGGCGGAGGTAGTGGTGCAACTGGTGCTTCAAAAGCTGGTGGTGCAGGTTTTAGAGGTCAAATTATTATTACATATCCTATCATTTCCAGCCTCTACAGCACAAAGTATTAGTGTTTCTGGAACGAATATGACAAGCGGCATTACTGTTACACCGCCTTCTGGCTTTGAAGTATCAACAGCATCAGACTTTTCAAGTAATGTAGGAACCAATGCTTCGCCATTAACTGTTGGTACATCTGGTACTATATCTTTTCCTACTTTATATGTAAGAATTCCTTCAACAACAACAGCAGGAACATATAGTGGTAATTTACAAATTACAAGTACAAGTGCAACATCTGTCAGCTTAAGTATTCCAAGTAGTGTTGTTTCTTCCTTAGTTACACCAATTCTTACAGTTAGTACAACATCTTTAACATCATTTGCCAATACCGCTGCAGGTGCAACAAGTGCAGCTAGTAGCTTTACTGTTTCTGGTATAAATCTTTTATCAGACATAACAGTTACAGCACCTACAAATTTCCAAGTATCATTAAGTAGTAGCACTGGTTTTGGCTCTAGTGTTTCCATAACACCGGATGGAAGCGGTACAGTTGCGGTGACAACAATTTATGCAAGATATGCCCCAACAGGAAGTGGAAACTATGCAGATAATGTAACAGTATCAACCAGCTCCATATCAAATCAAACTGTTGGTGTAAGTGGTTACTTAAGTAACTTCTTTTATAAAGGCTCAGGATCATTAGCAACAACAAGCAATTGGTCGGGAACAGCAAATGGAACAGGCACCAACACACCAAGTAATTTTACTACAGATAATGTTTCTTATACATTGCTATCAAATGTTTCAACAGCAAGTGTGGGTGCTTGGAGTATTGCTGGTACAGGTTCAAAAGTAATTGTTGGTGCTACAAGTAATGCTGGCGTAACTTTAACTATTGATAAAGGATTTGCCATTACTACAACCTCACCTTCAGTATTAGATATTACTGCTGCTAATTCAGGTGTAAATAGTGTTGTAGTAATTGATTCTGTTCCCGCAACCATTCCAAGTTTTGGAACATTACACACAACTTCTGAAGTGCATTTTAAGAATACAATGTCTATTACAAATAGTGCCACCTATGGAAAACTATTTGTGGATAGTAGCGGTAAAACAGTAAGCTTTACTGGTAATCCAGTGATACAAAACTCAATATTTGTAAGCACTGGAGCTGTGATGGTGCCTAGTGGCACTTCTACGGTTTACATTAGAATGAACAGTGGAGCAACTGCAACAATTAATGGAACAATTAGAATAGGCAAAACTGCAGGCTTTGTAAGTTTTGGTGTTGTTACTCCAAGTTCTTCTTTTGGATCATTACAATATGCCGATGCTGAAAATGTTGGAACAAGCTTGGTTTTAGGTGCAAGTAGTACCGTTGAATATACTAGAAATACTGTTGGTTCGGTGCAAATGATTACTGGGAGAAGTGATTATGCCAATTTAACAATATCAGATAACAATACAGTTTGTCATAAATACTTTGGTGGTAATACAACGATTTCTGGAACACTTACCAATTCCCAAACATTAAGTAATTTAACAGATACAGGATATACAATTACTGCTGCTGGAAATATATCTGGCACAGGTACATTTACTGGAACTGGTAAAGTGAGAATGACAGGTGCAGCAAGTACTTTGTCTGGTGCTAAGTTTAATAATTTTGAAATAGCTTCTAGTGGTACTATTACTGCATCGGCAGCTGTTACAATAAACGGTAATCTGGCTTTAACATCTGGTAATTTAATTGATGGTGGTAATGTAATTACTGTAGCTGGAAATGTTACTGGTACTGGTACACACACTAGTTCAAATAGTGCTGGTAAAATCAGTTTAACAGGAGCTTCAAAAACTATTACAGGTGTTACATTAGGTAATCTTGATTTACCATCTGGTGCATCTTATAATGGTGGTTCAAATACAATCACAGTAAGAGGAAGTATCTCTGGCACAGGAACTTTCACTTCTACAGGTATTGGCGAAATATTAATGACTGGAAATGCAAATAATTCAAACATTTCACCAATAACTGTTACTAATTTAGAATTGAATAATACAACAAAAAGTTTTGTTATTCTTTCAACAGCAACTTATCCAGATACTACTTTAAATATTACTGGAAGTTTATCATTGATTAATGGTTCTTTTACTGTTAATAATGGCAATGTTTTGGTAATGGAAAATAATTCAAATATCATACGTGGCAATGGTTCTTTAAGTTTAAGTGGAGGTTTAATCAATTATGGTACAACTGCTACAGATTTAGTGAATGTTACTATCAATGCTAATTGTTCAAATGGATCAGAAATTGGATCTACACAAACCCCGGGAAAAGTTGGAACACTTACAATCCCATCAGGTGTAAATTACACATTTACTGGTGGTAGAACGATGACTCAATTAGTTAATAACGGGTTAATGACATTAACACCATCTACCACTTTTACAATGACAGTTAATGGTGCTTTATCTGGCAATGGCTTAATTAATGGACATGATAGTGCGAGTATTACAATTTCGAATGCGAATACTACAAATGATACATTGCGATTTGTTACTGGTACACAAAAAACAAACAACTTAACGATTAACAAAACTGCTACCAATGGTACTGTTGTCTTAACACAACCTATTAAAATTAACAGAACATTATCTTTAAGTGCTGGAACATTAGATGCTGGAACTTTTACAGATTCACTAAAAGGAAGCGTTTCAAATAGCGGAACTTTTAGTAATGGTAATTTAATTTTATTAGGTACAGGAACTAATCCTGCTGGACCTTTCACTATTTCTGGTGCAAAATTTTCAAACTTAGAAATTGGTAATAGTAATTATACAGTAAGTGGCTCAATTACCGTTAGTGGTATATTTAATGTTAAGAATAATGTTTTAAATGCAGGTTCGAGTAGTGTTGTTTTAACTTCAACTGGTTCTTTAAATAGAACAACAGGGTGGGTGAGAGGAAAATTAAGAAAAAATATACCTATTGGAACAAACGTTTCTAAAACATTTGAAATAGGCGATTCATTAAACTACACTCCAATAACATTAACCTTTGCAAGTGTTACTTCAACTGGAGATATTACTGCAAAAACAGATTCGGCAGCAGCAGAACTAAATTTTGCTTCTTCATTAATACATCCAACAAATTATATCAATAGATATTGGGGCTTAAGCAGCACTAGTGGATTAATATTTACTACATATAATGCAGAATTTAATTACGTTTCATCTGACTTAAAGGGAAGTGCAACTTCAAGTTCTGTTCGCTCTTATTTCTATTCAAGCACATGGGGTACAGGCTTTACGACATCGACAGGAACTTATTCAAGTTCAGTAAATGGCTATGCACAAGTAGGAGATTTTATTTTAGCAGATTGTGGGCCTGCATCTGTAACACCAAGTGTTACAATTACAACACCTTCAAGAACTGTATGTACTGCAGAAACAGTAACTTTTACGGCTAGTGGTATTAACGGTGGTACAAATCCAATTTATCAATGGAAGAAAAATGGGTTAAGTGTGGGGTCTGGTACATCAATTAGTTTTCCTGCAAATACTTTAGTAACTGCCGATGTGATAACTTGTGATTTAGCTGCCAACAATGTTTGCCAAACTAGTGCAATTGTTACAAGTAATTCAATAACTATGACTGTAAACACTAGCCCTTCTGTTGTTTCTATAATAAATTATAAAACAGGTGTTCTTACAAATAATGCATTAATGTGTAACATAGGCGACACTTTATTTTTAGCAAATTATTCTTCTCCAGCTACTGGTAATTGGGTGTCATCTAATACAGCAATAGCATCTGTGTTTTCTAGTAATGCTTTATCATATAAAAGAGTAGCTTACATTATTTCTAAAGGAGTTGGAACAACCAATATTACATATAGTATTACATCAACTACTAGTTCTTGTCAATCATCTGTAACAATACCTGTAACAGTAGCACCCAACACAACAGTGGTAGCACCAATTGTTGGAGGGGCTGCTGGAGTATGTGTAGGTTCTACTATATCTTTAAGTAATGCAACAACAAATGGAGTTTGGAGCTCAGGTGGTAGATTAATATTTGCTTCTACAACAAATAATCCAGTAATTGTAACAGCAGTTAATGCAGGCATATCAATCATAAAATATACAGTAACAAATGCACAAGGTTGTACTGCCTTTGCATCATATACATTATCATTAAATGCTAAGCCAGCAGTGCCAAGTATAGGTTATGCTTCAGGCACTGTTAATCCTCAAACAACAAGTGTTGGAGGATTAGTTACTTTATGTACTAACAGAAATTTCAATGTTGTAGGTAATCCTGCAAATGGAATATGGAGCAAGACTGGAGTTTGGACAATTACACCAACTGGTGTTGCAAGTGCAACTGCTGCGATTAATACAGGTGTAACAACTGGGGCTGTAAGTATTAAGTATGAAATTACAGATGCTAATGGTTGTGCAAGTAGTAGAACCATGAATGCGAATATTGTAGCTTGTGCAGGCAAAGGAATTGCAAATAGTCAAACCAAATCGATGTACTATATTACTATATATCCAAATCCAGCAAGTACAGTAGTGAATTTAAGAGCTGATAAATTTATTGGCACAGGAAGTATTATTGTAACAGATTTATTTGGCAAACAATTTAAGCAACAAGCGTTAAGTTTAGGTACAAATACTATTGATGTTTCAGCATTGAGTAAGGGCGTATATTTTGTAACTGTTGTAACAAGCGAAGGCAGAAAAACAGAAAAATTAATAGTAGAATAACACGAGGATTTAATGAACTCAATACAGTAAATTATATTTTAAAAAGCTAAAAAAATTGAATAATTAACTACAATGAAAAATGAAACCCTTGCCGGCAACCTTTGCAAAAAAATAGTTATTCATAATATAAACAACATAAAAAATACACTGTATCTTGGCAAAACTTTTTTAACGATTAGCATTAAAAATTAACTCCATATACACTTATGCCTAATATGAAATTAACAACGAATATTTATAAATCTTTTATTTAATAAACAAAAAACAATTGCTCAAATGAAAAAAATCTACTATGTAGTACTAGCTACATTTATGTTGCTTTTTATGCAACAAGCCAATGCACAAATTTATCAACAAACATTTCCTACTGATTCTGCTGGTTTTAGTAACAGATCTATGGTTTCGTCTGCTACATCTTATGCTAGGTCATCATCAACTTCAAATTCTCAGGCAACTCTTATTTCTAGTTCTGGGGCTGGTTCTACCGTTAGTGTCACAAATGGTGCATTAACAAATGTTAGAACAGGTAATTCTTTAGCACTTGTAAGAAATGCAGCATTTTCTAATGGTGCTTTGATGTTTAGGTTTGATTTTACTTCATCTTCAACAACAAGTACTCAGGCTGCTCAATTTTGTGTTGGTAATACCTTTGCAAACTCAGCCTCAAGTACCTCACCTAGTATTCCTTTTGGTAGTAATAGCAATACTCATTCTCTTTTATACATATCTACAACAACAGGCACACCCTCAACTTGGGGCTTAAATAATGGTGGTGCTGTAAATAGTGTAAACACTTACACAGGTAATGTTTCAAGAACAATACTTTGGGTTGTAAATAATACCGGTGCCGCTATTACTTATCGTGCACCAGATGGAACTAATGAATCATTAGCTGACGATAAATATGATGTGTGGGTAGGTAGTGTAAGAGAAATGAATGAAGTTGCTGCAAATGATGGTACACAATCTATTACAAATTTTGCCTTTAGAAATGGTAATTCAACTGGTACACAAACTTTTGATAATATCTTGGTTGACCTTACACCAACTGTACCAACAAGTAGTGCAGCTACATCAATTGGTACAAATGGTTTTACTGCAAATTGGACTGCTGTAAGTGGTGTTACAGGATATAGATTAGATGTTGCAACAGATGCTGCATTTACCAATATAGTTCAATCTAATGTATATGTATCTGGACAAGCTACAACAAGCAGAGTTTTTACAGGTTTAAACTCTTCAACTCAATATTATTATAGAGTAAGAAGTGCATCTCAATATACTGTTGATGAGTTTGGTAGTGGTAATTCAACTAGCCAAACAGCTACAACAACTTGTTCAAATCCAAGTATAACTGTTAATCCATCAACTACTAATTATACATTATGTCAAAATGTAAGTGCAACAAGTTTGTCTGTTACTGCAACAGGTGCATCTTCATATCAGTGGTACAGTAATGCTTCTGCAACTAACTCTGGCGGTTCTGCAATTAGTGGTGCAACAAGTGCAACATATACGCCATCAACAACTAGTATAGGAACGCTTTATTATTATTGCATAGCTCTAAGTGGTGCTTGTAGTTCAAGTGCGAGTGCTGTATCTGGTAGTTATGCTGTTGTTGCAGCACCTAGTCCAACATTTACAACTGCACCAAGTGCAACTACTGTAATTGGTAGCAGTGTAACTTATACTACACAATTTGGTGGTTCATCTTACAGTTGGTCAGTTCCTGGTACTGCTGGGGTAGATTATGATATCACAGCTGGTGGTATTGGTTCTTCAGATTACACTGTAACATTAACGTGGAAAACAACTGGTAGTAAAACTGTAACAGTAAACTATTCTAATGGTTCTTGTTCTGGAGCAAGTTCAGCTTCATCAATCACAAATGTTACTGCAACAACTTTTTATAACAAAGCAAATAGCGATATTACAATACTCTCTAATTGGGGCTTAAATTCCGATGGTAGTGGTACTGCACCAACTGATTTTACTAGTGCAGGTTTAACATTTAATATGTATAACGCTAATCCATCAATGTCAACAGCTTGGTCTCCAAACGGTGCAGGTACTGTTGTAAATATTGGTAGTTCAGTTAGTTTAACTGCTTCAAGTACATTTTCACCAACAGTTGTAAATATGGCTAATGGTGCATCTTTACAAATACAAACAGCTACTATTCCAACTTTTGGAACATTAGGAGCATCTAGTACAGTAGATTATGCTGGCACATCTCAAGCTGTAACAGCAACGTCTTATGGTAATTTAACTATCAGTGGTTCTGGTGTTACTTTGTCTGGAACTACAAGTATAGCTGGTACATTTACACCAGGTTCAGCTACTGCAACTTCTGGTACAATTGTATTAAATGGTACTTCATCTTCTCAAGCTATTCCTGCATTTGCATATCAATCTCTTACTGTTTCTGGTGTTGATGGAAAATCAACTTCAGGAAGTTTAACAATAGCTGGTAGTTTAACAATGACTAATAGTTTTACATTAGCATCAAGTCATACCTTATTAATGGATTCTACAGGTTCAATGTCTTCTACAGCTGGTAAAACATTGACAGTTAATGGTACATTCGATAGAAGATTTGCATCGACTTCAAATACATTTTCTGCAGGTTCTGGACTAATGCAAATAGCTGGTTCTGGTACATTTAGAGTTAGTGGTGTAACTTCTGGTAATAATGGAACGCCATCTCAAACAACTCTTACAAATGTAAACTTTGCTAGTGGTACAAGTGGTGGCACTTTACACGTTACTGCAAGTGCTGCACCACGTATCCCTTCAGCAGTTGCTGGTAATGTTATTTGGGATGTTAATGCTACTTCTTTTGGAATTTATAATTTAGTTGGTAGTACATCAAATACAATTGGAGGTCATTTAACAATAGCTTCAACAGGTCAAAGTATTTTATCTTTAGCTGGTGGTTCTTCATCAAGAGCTTTAACAGTATCTGGTAATTTATATATGCCAAATGGTGGTAGATTTGACTTAGCTACTTATAGTACTACAGCTACTACAACAGCTACTGGTCCAAATGTATTAACTGTTAATGGTGATGTTATTTTAAATAACGCTGCTGATACACTTTATACAACTTGTTCTCCAACTGCCAGTGCAAGTGGTACAATTAATATCAAGGGTAATTTAGTACACACAGCAGGCGTAATAGGTAAAGCCATTACACACAGAAGCAGTGCTGATTTAACTGGAACAGTAGCAAGTGCAAGTTATATTGTATTTAATGGAACTAGTTCTCAAGATATTACTACAACTGGTACAATAGAGAACAATACTAATGTATCTGTTAGTAATGCCGCGGGAGTGAGAATGTTGACCAATATGACTATTGATGGCTCTGTTACTCTTACTAGTGGTTTATTAAGAACAAATGGCAATACTTTAACAGTTGCTGGAACAAATGCGACTCCATTTACAGGAACTAGTTTTGGAGCTGCTGCAACCAGCTATGTTGCAATTTGTGATGCAAGTGGTGCAACATCTTCTACTGGTGGTGTTACTGTTACAAATATAGGTAGTGGTGGAAGAACTGGTGCTATTTTGTTCCCAATAGGTGCTACACCAACCACTTATAATCCTTTAACAATAAATAATGCAAGTTCAGCTGTTGCATTTACTGCAAAAGTAAATAACTCAACAATTGCTGGTGTTAGCCCTTCAACAGATGCTGTACAAAGAACGTGGAATATTCAACCAGCAAGTGGTTCTCCTAGTTCAGTAATTGCATTACAATGGACAGGTAGTGAAGAAGGCTCTACTTTTACAAGAACTTCTGCTGCAGTTGCTCATTCTACAGGTTCAGCGATTGATGTACAAAGTGCTGGTGCAAATGCTGCTGGTACAAATCCATACTCTTTATCGTCTGGTGGAACTTCATTTACAAGTTATGGAGATTTTGGTGTAACCAACGGTGTTGTTGCTTTAGCTACAGAACCTACGGTTCAAGCAAGTAATGTAATTCTTTCGGCTGGAGTAGATACAATGAATATATCTTGGACTAAGGGAACTGATGCGAGCAATAGTCTTGTAATTATTAAAGCAGTAAGTTTAGCAAGTGCTAACCCTGCTGATGCAACATCATATACTGCATCTACAGTTTATGGAAGTGGTACTGCAATTGGTGGTGGATACGTTGCTTATACTGGAACAGGAAATTCTGTTACAGTAAGTGGATTAACACCAAATGTTACTTATTACGTAACAGTTTATTCATTCAATACAAGTGGTGGTGCCGAAAATTATTTAACATCGACTGCTGGTGCAAGTGCTAATGCAACTACTGGTTTATATACCTATTATTATGTTGCAGGGGTTGGAGGTACTACTTCTGCAAGTTCTTGGGCAGTTGCAGGAAGATGGGCAACTAGTAAAGGTGGTACACCTTTATCAGCATTTACAGCAACAAATAATGATGTTTATATTTTTGATGGTAGCAATTTAGGCACAACTGCTTCTCCTTATACAGGAACAGCTTCAATTGCTGCTGTTAACCCAACGAATGTGATTGGTAAAATAATCGTAAGAAATAATGCAAATGTTGTTATAGCTTCTACTAATAGTGCAACATCAATAACTTTAGGGAATAGTAGTTTCTCTGCTAATACTACTGTATTGAGTGTTGAATTTGGCTCTACGCTTTCATTTAACGGTAGTACATATACTGGAATTAATTTACAAGCAAATTCATCTGCAAATATTTCTGGTACTTTAAACTTGGGTAGTGCTAACAATGCTCAATTGATTCCTAATCCAACAGGTTCAACTATTACATTTAATAGTGGTGCAATTTGTGAATCTAACCAAAGCTCAGGAACTGCTCCTTTTGGAACAAGTGTATCAGGAGTTGTAACTTTTGCTGATAGCTCTACATTTAAACATACAAAAGGTGCAGATGCATTTGGTGGTGCTGGATTTAATGTAGCATCTTTTGCAAGCAAAAGTTTATATTGGTTCAATAATACATCAACTTCTTCAAGCTTTAATTTAGATGGAAGAACTTATGGTAATGTAAAAGTTTCTACTAGTGCTACTCCTGCTGCTGGTGCAAATGGATTTACCATTTATAACCTAGAATTAGCAGGTTCAACAACCAAACTTTCCACTGCATTTGCAGGTACAAACAATCATATAAAAGGAAATATTATTATTCCTGCTGGCGATACCTTAAGATTTAACCCAACTTCTGCTTCAACATTAAACTTTAGTGGTACTACTGCTCAAACTACAACCATTAATAGTACATCTGGTTTGTGGCAAGTAATAAGCACTTGTTTACAAAGCTATGTTTTAAGTAATACAGCAGGCTTATCTGTAGATGGTAGTATGAATATAGGACAGACTTCGGGTACTTCATTTACTATTAACAGTGGTACTAATTTGAGTCTAGTAAGTGGAACACTTACTGTAACTAATTTAGGTTCTTTAAATGTTAATGGAACTATAACCAGAACTGCTGGTACTATTACACAATCATCAAGTACAGCTCCAATTGTATTCTCTGGAATGTCAAGCATACCTTCTGGTTTATTTGTTTCAAATACAGCTAAAGCACTAGAAATTAATCGTTCAGCTGGTATTACTTTGAACTCTGATTTAACCATTTCTAATTCATTAACCTTAACAAATGGTGCTGTTACAACAGGTGCTAATACAGTTATAATGAGTACTGGAGCAACAGTTTCTAGAACAAACGGTTGGGTTAATGGTAATCTTAGAAAAAATGTTTCTTCAGGTTCAAACGTTGTAAGAACATTTGAAATTGGAGATGCTTCTAACTATTTACCAGTTAGTATGACCTTTGCATCAGTAACTACTGCAGGAGATATGACTGCTAAAATTTCAGCTCCCGCAAGTTCTCAACCAAATTATGCAACTGCAACTGTAAGTAATTCAAATTATATCAATAGATATTGGTCTCTTTCTAGTGTTAATACATTAGCATTTACTAATTATAAT
>JAPLER010000133.1:0-2806 GCA_026391115.1 Bacteroidota bacterium
GGTGGCGAAGCACAACGTGTTAAACTAGCCAGCTTTTTAGGAAAAGGGAAAGGTGCTGGACATATCTTATTTATTTTTGCCGAACCCACAACTGGCTTGCACTTTAACGATATTCAAAAACTATTAAAAAGCTTTAATGCATTGGTAGAACAAGGACATAGCTTATTAGTAATTGAACACAATACAGATGTGATTAAAAGTGCAGACTGGTTAATTGACCTTGGACCAGAAGCTGGTGATGAAGGTGGAAACCTTGTGTTTGCAGGTATTCCAAAAGATATTAAAAAAGTAAAAGCTAGTTGGACTGGGAAGTTTATGTAAATGAATATAGCTGCATACGTTAAGGTATTCTGTCTAAATTGTTTGCAGCGTTATTTATATTTTCAAAATCGTTTATTTTGTAAAAAGCAATTACCATTAAAAATGAACTACAACATATCATTTCAGGAGAGAGCCAAGTTGTGCAAGGAAAGCTTATCCAAGCAATTGCCAATTACCTTGCAGCAAGCCAAACAACAAGTGATTTGGCTGCAGCAGATAAGTACGTCAAAACAGAAGAAACAAAGAACAAATTGGTAAAACAATTTATGGCTGCAAATGGTTTTGTAAATACCAAAAACCACGACTATTACAACTCTGTCCTTGGTATTATTTTAGAAGATTTACACGACCAAAATGTATTAACACAAGATGGTAACTTGTATTTTATTGACACAGTGTTTTACGTTAAACATATCTGATATTAAAAAAGTGAAAGCAAGTTGGATACTAGGAGGTTTAAGTAAAACGAAATAAATTTTAATTATTATTTACGATAAAATTTATGGAATGAAGATTGTTTTTTTATACTTATTTACTTTATTATTCATCTTAAAAAAATCTAACGCTCAAGATTTTAAAGTAACTTACATAAAGGATTTTATCAAACAACTTAAGGCTGATGCACCAGTTGACAGTCTGAAAAAATATGTACTAATTTCAAATTACAAAAAGCGTAAGGAAAAAAAATTGGCAAACAGACAGTTTGTTGGTCTTGTTGTTGCAGAGAAAAAAAACTTAGATACATTGTTATCAGGTAATAATATATTTAAGTTTGAGGTAGTTCCTTATTTAAAATTAGATAAAGATCAAAGAATACTCTTTTGCCCTAAATCACCTGATAGATACGATAATATATATGGTATAGTCCTTGGAGATAAAATATTAACATATTACTTGTTAGACAATGATAAAATTGCTTCCTTCTTTTATATATCAAAAGGGCACTACGCAAATGGTAAAAATGACTGTTCTTAGCGTTATTAATCTTAAATTTAAAGCATCGGCTTTTTTACTTTCATTATATAAGCTCAGTAATTCGGCAAGGGTATTATCAATTTGCTGTGCATTTATTGTTTTGCTAATGGCTTTAGATTCCAATAAAATAGCACGCATATTATTGTAATTGTCATTATATAGTTTTTGGTAGTCATTGTAAATTTTAGCAATGTCATTAGAAATTTCTTTTGCTGTTTTAATAGCATCAGCAGGAAAATAAGGGCTGTTATTTTTATTAACTTGCAGCTCAATAAATGAAGCTTGCTTGGCTTTATTTGTTTGCGATACATTGCCTCCAAAACGAATGGTATCGGCAAATTGCTTGTCGGCAAACAACATCAACATTTCTTCTAGACTTTTATTCTCAGTAAATGTTTTAGCAATGTTGGGACGCAGAGCAACAAAAATATCAGTCATCATCAATTTTAATTTTCCCTGCAAATCATTAATCTTATTATCCAAATTATCCAATCCATTATCTAACTGTAAGTTTATTTTATTCAGCTTCTCGTATTGTCCAAAGTACTTACCAACGTTCAGCAAAAAAGTATCAAAATCATTTTTAGAAATTTTTCTTTCCTGCATTGTCCAGCTACCAACAATACTGGTAATGGTATTAAAAACACCATTGTTTGGTATAAGACTTTTTACAGATGAAAAAAGCCCGGGCTGCGTACTTAATAAAGAATTAATCATACCAGTAAGTTTGCTGGAACTTCCACTGCAAGCCTTTTCTGTTAAAGGTTTTAAAGCAATATGAATTTCGTTATTCAAGCTAAAACCCAAATCTGTATTGGCAGGATTATTAAATGCAGCCACCTTGTTTCGGTAGTTTTCTTTCTTTACCAAACTATTCAATGTCATTATGCTGTTATATGCAGCATCTGCAAATTGATTGGCATTATAATATTTCATCAGCAATGCATCTTTATAAGAATATTTTGCTGTATCTTTCAATGCTGCTGTAGTGGTATAATAATTTGGTTTAGTTATAGCAAATGGAACAGCGGTAGCCATAAAACTATTCAATATAAATGCAGATAACGTGGTGTAAAATATTCTTTTCATAAAACAGTTTTTTACAGGATGTTGTTTTAGAAAATTTTACATAAACACAAAATATTTTTTATTTCCTTTATCGGTTGGAGTCCTAACAACCAAAACATAACACGTTACTCTCAATCACCTTTATTTTATAACTATATGGTTTTCCCGCTAGTGCAAAACACTCGTGCAAGAGCCTAGCGGAAACCTTCACAACCTTAAAACAGCCTAGCTTTAACTAAATAGAAGCTTCCGCTACCCCAAGCAAGTTTGCTTGAATCCAGTGGAAAAGTCAACTAAGCGAAAAAGTATATACAATATTTTTACTCTATATCACTTTTTTTTTTATATACAGTAAACACCAATAGGTTTGCAACTTCAACCACAAACAATGAGAAAAACAACTTTACTTTCTTTTCTGCTGCTTTTTACTTTTTACTCTTTT
>JAPLER010000133.1:2819-14657 GCA_026391115.1 Bacteroidota bacterium
AAATTACAGGTACTACTAAAGACCAACGTGGTAGAAAGTTAATAGGCGTAAGCGTTTCTGTAAAAAACAGTTACGATGGTGGTATTAGCGACAGTAGCGGTAACTTTAGTTTTAAAACTTTTGAAAAAGGAGAAGTTGTTGTAGAAGCTAAACTTATTGATTATAAAGGTGCTGAACAAAAAGTTACCATTGGTAAGGAAACTATTGTGCTTAATTTTATGTTGAAAGAAGAATTAAATGAACTTAAAGCTGTAACAGTTACAGCAGGTTCGTTTGAAGCTGGCGATAAAAAACGTGCTGCTACAGTATTAAGTTCTATTGATATTGTAACTACAGCCAATGCCAATGGCGATATTACTGGTGCTTTAAAAACTTTGCCTGGAGCACAACAAGTAGGCGAGCAAGAAGGCTTGTTTGTGCGTGGTGGTGCAGGCTATGAAACAAAACAATTTATTGATGGTAGTTATGTAAACAATCCATTTTTTAGTGGGGCAGAAAACATCGCTACTCGTGGTCGTTTTTCACCATTTTTATTTAAGGGTACAGTGTTTAGTACAGGTGGTTATAGTGCATTATATGGCCAGGCGTTAAGTAGTGCATTAATACTAGAAAGTATTGATTTGCCTGAACGTTCAGAGGTTGATGCTTCTATTTCTACAGTGTTTGTAGGTGTTGGTACACAACATTTGGCTAAAGATAAAAAGAGTAGTTATGGGTTTAATTATGGTTATACAAATGTGGGTTTATATTTTGGCTTGGTAAAACAAACGCCAGATTATTTTGCTGTACCAGCTTTTCACGCATTAGAAGGTAATTTTAGAATAAGAACCAAAAAAGGATTTTTAAAGTTTTATACTAGTCTCAACTCACAAGATTTAGGCTTAAGAAGACAAAATATTGATAGCCTTGATTTAAAGAATGCTTTTGGCTTAAAGAATACTAACTGGTACAATAACATTAGTTATAAACAAAGTTTTGGTAGCGGTTGGAAAATGAATCTTAGTGCAAGTTACAGCACCAATAAAGACGATATTTTTTCTCAAATACAAAATCAAAATAACCAATACACACCAACTGGTTTAAGTTATATTGATAACAGTAATTTTACTTTAAAGAATACAGTAAATGTATCGCAGTTAAAAGCTGTGTTTGATAAAAAGCTTACTGGCATTAGTGTCTTGCGTTTTGGTAGTGAGTATTGGCACACTTATAACAAAGGCATTTACAACAATTATTTGCAAACATTAAATGATGATTTTGCTGCTGCATTTGCCGAAACAGATTTGTATTTAACCAATGCTATTGCTGCGAAAATTGGTGCTCGTTACGAGTATTCATCCATTTTAAAACAACCCAATTTTGCACCACGTGTTTCAATAGCTTATAAAACAGGAAAAGATGCACAAATGAGTGTAGCTTATGGCGAGTTTTATCAGAAACCAGAGAATAATATTTTAAATGTAGCTAAGTTAACAAATACCAATTTAGGCTATACCAAAGCCACACATTTTATTGCAAATTACTCTAAATCAAACTCATTTTATAATTTTAGAGTAGAAGCTTTTTATAAAAAGTATAACGACCTTGTAAAAACTTATCCTAATTACGACAACTCTGGAACTGGTTATGCACAAGGTGTTGAGCTATTTTGGAGAGACAAGAAAACGATTCAAAATCTGGATTACTGGATTAGTTATTCTTACTTGGATACAAAAAGAAACTTTAGTAATTATCCAACAGAATTGCAACCCACATTTGCAGCCAATCATACAGCAAGTTTTGTAGCAAAACGTTTTGTGGTAAAATGGAAAACAGGTTTCAATTTTACTTACAGTTATGCAACTGGTCGGCCTTATTATAATTTTCAAACAGACGTAAATAATAAATGGAGTATAGCAGACCAAGGCAAAACCATTGATTATAATAGTGTTGGATTTAGTGTAAATTATTTGCCCAACCTTGGAAAGAAAAACACCAAAACATTTATTGTACTTGTGGCTAGTGTAACCAACTTGTTAAATCAAAAACAAATTTTTGGTTACAGTTATAATTACAATGGCAGTTATAAACAGCCTATTTTACCACCTGCACCACAGTTCTTTTTCTTGGGTTGCTTCTTAAGTTGGGGTGTAGATAGAAGTCAGGATGCAATAAATAATAACCTTTAACCCCAACCCAAAAGGGAGTTAAAAAATGATTATTAATTATTGATTATTTAATTTTATGTATCAGTTACCTATTTTTGTTAAAACAAATTAAACAAGTCCTCTGTAATTCTCCTCTAAGGGTCAGGGGCAAATTTTATTATGAAAAAAGTAATTATCCTCTCTTTTGTGTTAGTGAACACAGTATTTGCAGCATTTAGCCAAAGCGAAAAATTTACAGCTGCAATGACAAGTGCTTTAGACGAAATGAAAGCAGCAAAAACAGCTGAAGAAAATGCAACTGTTGCAGCAAAATTTGAACGTATTGGTGATGCCGAAAAAACACAATGGTTGCCTTATTATTATGCAGCTTTAATTAAGACAAATGCAGCACGCAATGCAAAGGCTGATGTTGATAAACTTTGTGATGATGCCAAAGCAACTTTAGACAAAGCAGAAGCCAATTCAAAAGACAATAGCGAAATCTATGTTATTAAAGCAATGATAGCTTATGCAAAAATGGGTGTTGATCCTCAAAATCGTTGGATGCAATATGGTGCAGAAGCTAATACCAATTTGGAAGCTGCAAAAAAAGCTGATGCAACCAATCCTAGAGTTGCGATGTTGCAAGCTACTTCTTTATTTTATATGCCAGAACAATTTGGTGGCGGCTGTTCTACAGCAAAGCCAGTGGCTGAACAAGCTAATAAAATGTTTGCTGATTTTAAACCAGCATCTCCTATTCATCCAACTTGGGGTAAAGAAATGGTTGATATGATGTTAAGTAATTGTAAATAGTATAATACTGCATATTTCTGATCAATAAATAAGGCACTTAGTTCAACTAAGTGCCTTATTTATTTGTATTATTTTCTAAGTGACTGTTATGGCATCATATCCATTCCACCACCTTCGGCTTTTGTATTTTTACGTTTAAATAAAGTTAAATCTGCTTTGCCAAATCTGTAGCTAAAATTTAAACGCAATACTTGCGGGTCTCTAAATTTATCTGTTGTTTGATAGAAGTAATATGCATTTGCTTCGGTTTGCCTTCTCATTCTAAACACATCATTCATACTTAAGTTAATGCTACCACTTTGTCCATTTTTCCAGGTCCATTCTTTTCTAAGAGCAATATCCACATCAAAATATCTTGGAAGAATATAACCTTGTGCCAATGTTTGTGCACCACCACCAAACATTCCACCACCACGCATTCCACCACCACCTTGCCCTTGTGGTAAAATAGATTTGCTTCTAAAGTCCCAGTTAATTTGAAAACTCCAACCTTTACTCCATTTAAAAGTTGAGTTTAATTTGCCAAACCAGCTTACCAAATTATTGTCAATGCTTTGATTAGGTATTGTAGCATTAATTTGAGCATTATAAATATTAAAATTCATCATCAAATCCCACCATTTAGTAATCGGCATTTTGGTAGTTAATTCCACACCATAACTATAACTTGTATTGGCATTAATAAAACTACCATAATATAGGCTATCTCCTAGTTTATTGCTTAATCTGTTGTAGTCTTTATAAATATAGTTTGTAATTAAATTACTGCTATGTTTAAAATAAACAGAAGCTAAAAAGTTAGAAGCTTTTTTATAAGCATTGTTGTAGCTTAATTCAAATGAGTGTGTAAACTCTGGAATTAAATTGGCATTTCCAACTGTTGGGTTTTGTGGGTCGCTAAAATCATAACTTGGTAATAGTTGAAAAAAGTTGGGACGATTAACCCTGCGAGAATAATTCAATTGCAAGTCTTCTTTATCGGTTAACTTATTCGTAATGAAAACACTTGGAAATAAACTAATGGCATATTTAATATTGAAACTTGTAGAGTCTGCACCAGCAAGTGTTTGCAAGGTGCCTGTGTAATTACTGCTTTCTGCACGAAGTCCCAATTGATAACTTGTTTTATTGCGTTTAAAGCTATAAGTAGTGTAAGCAGCATATACATTATCATCAAACTTATATCTAACACTTGCTTTATTGATTTGAGTGCCATTAATAGACTGATAACTTTCTGTTTCAAAGTTTCTATTGGCACTACGCAAGCCAGCTTCTAGTTTACTATTATCTGTTAATTGATTTTCATAATCTAGTTGAGAAGTTAAAAATTTATTCAACCCTCTACCATCTGTTGATTGTAAAAAATTACTAGTAGTATTTTGATAGCTTGAACTATTATTAGATAGCCTATCGCTTTTGCTATAGTTATAATTCATATCTGCACTAAGACTATGACCTGCTTTTTCAAAATTGTGCTTGTAGCTTAATTGTAAGCCAGAATTTCTCATATTGAAATTGCTTAATGTGCTTCTTGTATAGTTGGCATATTTTGAACTGGTAATAGACGAATCTATATTTTGAAAACCATCATTATCAAATTGTCCTCTTTGTAAACTACCATTTAAAGTAAATGTATTTCTGTTGTCCACAAAATAATCTAGTCCACCTCTAAAAAACATAAAGTAGCCATTGTTGGTAGCGTCTTCTACCGAGTTGACTAATGTATCTGGTGTAGTAAATATTTTTGTATAGGCAGAGTTGGTGGAGATTGATTTTCTTTGATTATAATTACCACTTAACGAGAAGTTGATTTTGTTTTGGCGAATGTTAATATCACCTCCAGCATTTATTTTAGCTCTACTATCTATCCCTGCTCTTACATTACCATTGTAGCCATTCTTTTTATTTTTCTTCAACACAATATTTAAAATACCTGCATTGCCGCCACTAGCATCATACTTGGCACTTGGGTTGGTTATAATTTCTACTTTGTCAATAATATCAACAGGTATTTGGTCAAGGGTTAAAGTGGTAGGTCTGCCATCAATAAAAATAGTGGGTGTTGCTTTTTTTATGATTCGGTGACCATCGATATCTACACTCAGACTTGGAATACTTTTCATTAATTCGGCAGCAGTTTGTCCTGCACTCACCAGGTTTTTATCTACATTGAAAATCTTTCTGTCAATGCCTAGTTCAAATTGTTGTTTGGCTGTAGATGTAATCACTACTGCATCCATAGTACTGGCATCTTGTTCCATTTTAAGATTACCCAAATCTTTATCTGCCAATGCCATCATTTGTTGCATATCTGGTGCTTGGCCTGGTTGTGGCATTTTTATGCCAAACGAAATTTGTTTTTCAAATAACTTATAACCAACAGCAGTAGCTTTAAATTTATAGTTGCCAAATAGTATCAATCCTTCTAAACTAAAATCACCATTGTGTTCGGTAATAATGGTTTTTAAAATGGCTTCTTTCATTTGTTTGGCAACAGTATCAAACTTATTACCTCTTAACTGTATTGTAACACCATCAATGCCTTTGCCAGTTTTACTATCAATTATTTTTCCATAAAAACGACCAATATTCATTTGCCCATTACCTCTTCCTCCTGCTCTGTTAAAACCTCCTCCTGTTGGTTGTGCAAAAACACTAGTGGCAATTACAGCTAGCAGGGCTAATAAACTTATTTTCTTCATTGTATTATGTTGTTTAACAAATTTGACTAATTGGTTATCCAAAAACCTTATTTATAGTATAAATGGTTGATGAGGGTTGTCAATGGTTGGCGGCAAATGTATTTGCAATTTTTTTAGAATTGAATATGTATTTGATACTATTTTGGGAATGATAAGTGATTAGCTAATAAATAATATCGCTTAAATGCATTATTAAGTTTATTACCTCAATTCGAAAAACCATTCAAGAATTCGTCTCATCTTTGTTTAACAAATTATTATATGCAAACAGATTTTTTAGTGATTGGTAGTGGTATTGCAGGATTAACTTTTGCTATTAAAACAGCCAAACATTTTCCTGATAAAAAAGTAACGGTTATTACCAAAACTCAAAGCGATGAAACCAATACCAAATATGCACAAGGTGGTATTGCAGGTGTATGGGATGAAAATAAAGATAGTTTTGAAAAACACATTAATGATACACTTATTGCTGGAGATGGGTTGTGCGATAATGCTATTGTTGAAATAGTAGTAAAAGAAGGACCTGAGCGAATTAAAGAGTTGATTAACTATGGTGCTAGTTTTGATAAACAAGAAAATGGCGAATATGCTTTAGGCAAAGAAGGTGGACATAGTGAATTTAGAATACTGCATCATAAAGATGTTACAGGTAAAGAAATGGAAAGAGCATTGCTGCACGAAATTGCCACTTTAAGTAATGTAGAAATTGTGAGTCATTGTTTTGTAGTTGATTTAATCACACAGCATCATTTGGGGTATTTGGTTACAAAATCTACACACAATATTACTTGTTTTGGAGTTTATGTATTGAACTTAAATTCTAATCAAATAGAAAAAATATTAAGCCATACTACATTGCTTGCTACAGGTGGTTGTGGTCAAGCATATAGAACAACAACTAATCCTAAAATTGCAACTGGAGATGGCGTAGCAATGGTGTATAGAGCAAAAGGTAGAATTGAAAATATGGAGTTTATTCAGTTTCACCCAACAGCTTTATACGAGCCTGGTGTATCGCCAAGTTTTTTAATTACAGAAGCTGTGCGTGGCGATGGTGGTATTTTACGCAATAAAGATGGTGAGGCTTTTATGGAAAAATATGATGCACGTAAAGACCTTGCACCACGTGATATTGTTGCAAGAGCCATAGATAATGAAATGAAAAAAGCAGGAACAGAATGTGTGTATTTAGACTGCAGGCATTTTGATAAAGAAAAATTCATTCATCATTTCCCCAATATTTATGGAAAATGTTTAAGCATTGGTATTGATGTGATGCAACACTTAATTCCAGTTGCACCTGCTGCACATTATAGTTGTGGTGGCATTCAAACAAATGAGTATGCACAAACATCTATTACAAATCTATATGCTTGTGGAGAGTGTGCCAGTACAGGCTTGCATGGTGCCAATCGTTTAGCTAGTAATAGCTTGCTTGAAGCTATGGTATTTGCACACAGAGCGTTTGAAAACATAAAAGAGCAAAATAAAAACACCCCTAACCCCTCCATAGAAGGGGAAGTGCCTGATTGGAATGCACTAGGCACAAGTGACCCAAGAGAAATGATTTTAATAACACAAAGCCTTAAAGAGTTGCAAAGTATAATGAGTGATTATGTGGGTATTGTAAGAACAGATGTGCGTTTAGAACGTGCTATGAAAAGACTGGATTTATTATTTACAGAAACTGAAGAATTATACAGAACCACAAAAGTATCTCCACAACTTTGTGAGCTAAGAAACTTAATTACAGTAGGATATTTGATTGTGAAAGGAGCGGAGTTTAGAAAAGAAAGCAGGGGATTACATTACAATACAGATCATCTCGAAAAAAGTAAATTATTGCAGGATATTGTGTTGTAATAATTAATAATTAAAGATTTATTTTTATAGACTTTTAACTATAACCTTTTAACCAACTAATTGGCAGTATTTTTGAAACTTAACTTCAATATGAAAAAAATATTCTTACTTTTTTTAATAATGTTAGCGAATAAAATGTTTGCTCAATTAGTTCCCGATTCTAATTATTTAATAAGCATAAAATCTGTAAAACTATTTCAGCAAAACAATCAAGAGAGTATGCCTGTAATCAATTTAAATTCAGCAGACCAACTTGAATTGCATTTTGATGATTTAGATGGATATATTAAAAGTTATTATTATACTTATGTGTTGTGTAATGCAGATTGGACAGAAGCTGACATCAATCAATTTGATTATATAAAAGGCTTTACACAAAATAGACTTACACAAAATCGTCCTTCATCTGTTACATTATCAAAGTACATACACTATCAAGCTACCTTACCAGAAAAAAATTGTATTCCAAGTAAAAGTGGTAATTACTTATTAAAAGTATTTTTAAATGGAGATGTAGATAATGTAGTATTTACAAAAAGAATGTATGTGGTAAATAATCAAGCAGCAGTTGGTGTTCAAATTCGTCAGCCATTTAATTTTGATAAAGAAAGAACGCATCAAAAAATACAAATAAGTGTTAATACAACTGCTTTGCAAAATGTATTTAATCCAAGTGAAAACGTAAAAGTGGTGATTATACAAAACCAACGATGGGATAATGCTGTAAAAAATATTAAACCCTCTTTTATTAGAGAAAATATGTTGGAATATGATGGAGAAAATGATTGCTTGTTTGAAGCAGGAAAAGAGTATCGATGGGTAGATTTGAGAAGTTTTAGATTTGAGAGTGATAGAATTTTAAGAAAAGATGAGAAGAATAATCCAATAGATGTGTATGTGAGACCAGAAGCTTCAAGGGTTGCTGAGCGTTATTTATTTTTAAAGGATTTGAATGGTTGGTATGATGTTTCAACAACAGACTTAGTAAACAATTGGTGGCAAACGGGATATGCCAATGTTCATTTTGTTTACAAACCAGAAAATAATCAGCCTTATGCTGGCAAAGAAATTTTTATAATGGGCGAGTTTACTGGCAATAAAACTACCAATGAAAATAAAATGCAATACAATGCAGTAGAAGGCATTTATGAGAAAACATTATTGTTAAAACAAGGCTACTATTTTTATAACTATGTAACCAAAGATGTACAAATAAAAAATGCTGTTGCAACAACAGCATTTACAGAAGGTAATTATTGGGAAACAGAAAATACTTATGAAGTATTAGTCTATTATAAAAGTTTTAGTGGAAGATATGATGAATTAGTAGGTTTTACAACTGTTAATTCAAGGCTAGGAAGATTGAATTAACAATCTATTTAACAACAGTTTTCATATATTCTCCATAACCACTTTTAGCATATTTTTCAGCTAAAACTAAAAGTTGTTCTTTGTTAATGTAGCCCATTCTATATGCTACTTCTTCAATACAACCAATTTTTTTGTTTTGTCTTTTTTCAATTACCCTTACAAATTCACAAGCTTCACTAAGGCTTTCAAAAGTTCCAGTGTCTAACCAAGCTGTGCCTCTGTTCATTACACCTACATTCAATTTTCCTTGTTCAAGATACACTCTATTTACGTCTGTAATTTCATACTCTCCACGTGGAGAAGGTTGAATGTTTTTTGCAATTTCTATAACGCTGTTATCGTAAAAATATAAACCTGGAACAGCGTAGTTTGATTTAGGTTGTTTAGGCTTTTCTTCAATAGATTTTGCAATATTATTTTCATCAAACTCAACAACACCATAGCGTTCAGGGTCGTGTACTTCATAAGCAAAAATGGCGGCACCATTTACATCGTTAAAAGATTGAATTAATTTGCTAAAACCTGCACCATAAAAAATATTATCGCCTAATACCAAAGCTACTTTATCATTACCTACAAACTCTGCACCTATGACAAATGCTTGTGCTAAACCATTTGGAACTGCTTGCACGGCATATTGAAACTTGCAACCAATTTCGCTACCATCTCCTAGAAGTTTTTGAAATTGAGCAGAATCTTCTGGTGTTGTAATAATCAAAACCTCGTTAATTCCTGCAAGCATTAAAACACTTAAAGGATAATATATCATTGGTTTATCATAAATAGGCATTAACTGCTTGCTAATTCCTTTTGTAATAGGGTAGAGGCGTGTGCCTGAACCTCCTGCTAAAATTATTCCTTTCATATTAATTACCCCTAACCCCTAAAGGGGAATAGGAAATTTGTTTTATTTAAAAATTAAAATTAATTGATGCTTCATTAAATGTTGGAAGTATACTATCCTTGTCACTCAATAAAACATCATTTACATCAAACATCCAGTCAATATTTAAAGCGGTATCATTGTAAATAAAGCCACCTTCACTTTCCTTATTATAAAAATTATCACACTTGTAAAAGAAAATTGCAGTTGGGCTAGTAACTACAAAACCATGAGCGAAACCACGTGGTACAAAAAGTTGTTTATGGTTTTCTGAAGTTAATTCAATTGAAAAGCTTTTACCAAAAGTTGGAGAATCTTTTCTTAAATCTACAACAGCATCTACAACACTTCCTTCAATTACTCTTACCAATTTAGCTTGAGAATATTGACCTAATTGATAGTGCATTCCTCGTAAAACACCACGAGAAGATTTGGATTGATTGTCTTGTACAAAAGAAACAGCTAAGCCTGTAAGTTTATGAAATGTTTGCTGATTAAAGCTTTCAAAAAAATATCCACGAGCATCTTCAAAAACTGTATCGTTTATGATGTGACAATCTTTAAGAGGGGTTTGTTCTACTTTCATCTTATTCTTATTTTACGCTAAGCTACAAAAAGCAAATACGCAAATGTTTACTAATAATCAATCATTAACAATTATCTGCCTGCATACATATTTTCATAATAGTTTGCATAGTTTCCACTAGTAACATTATTTAACCATTCTGTGTTTTGCAAATACCAATCTATTGTTATTGCTAAACCTTCTTCAAAAGTTACGCTTGGTTTCCAACCTAATTCTTTATTAATTTTAGTAGCATCAATTGCATATCTTCTATCGTGTCCTGGTCTATCTTTTATGTAAGTAATTAGTTGTTCGCTTTCGCCAATAGATCTGCCCAATTTTGCATCCATTTGCTTACACATCACTTTTATTAAATCAATGTTTTTCCATTCATTAAATCCACCAATGTTATAGGTTTCATTTATTTTTCCATTATGAAAAATAGTATCAATTGCTACTGCGTGGTCAATTACAAATAACCAATCACGAGTATATAAACCATCACCATAAACAGGCAAAGGTTTTTTATTGATGATATTATTAATAAATAGTGGTATTAATTTTTCTGGAAAATGATTTGGACCATAATTGTTGCTGCAATTACTAATTACAGTGTTCATATGATAAGTTTCGGCATAAGCTCTTACAAAATGGTCACTACTAGCTTTACTAGCACTATATGGTGAATTTGGACTGTAAGGCGTTGTTTCTGTAAACAAACCAGTTTCTCCCAAAGCACCATAAACTTCATCTGTGGAAACATGATAGAACAAGTGTTTGGTTAAATCTGCTTTCCAAAATTCTTTTGCAGTATTTAATAAATTTACTGTACCAACAATGTTGGTGTAAACAAAATCTAATGGAGATAAAATGCTTCTATCAACGTGGCTTTCTGCTGCTAAATGAATAACATCTGTAATGTTATGTGTTGTGAAAACTGTTTTTAAAGCATCAGCATCTAACAAATTTACTTTTTCAAATTTATAGTTAGGTGATTGGTCAATGTCTTTAAGATTTTCCAAATTACCAGCATAAGTAAGTGCATCTAAATTTACAATTTTGTAATTTGGATATTTATTTACAAACAAACGAACTACGTGGCTACCTATAAAACCAGCACCACCTGTTATTAAAATATTTTTCATTTTTTTTTATTTTCACGCAAAGCTATGAAGGAGCAAAAACGCAAAGTTTATTTAATTGTTATTAATAACTAATCCTTAATTCCAATTAACATCTTTAATTTCTTCATAGAATTTGTTTTACAAAGGCAAATTTACAAATTTTTTTGGAAAGAAATCGTGGAAAATCCGATTTCAAAAATCAACCACAAAATAATAATTGCGATTTTACAAGAGGATTCCAAAAATCATTTATCCAATATTTCGTTGTAATCAATTGTAACCTTCATCTTAGAAGTAACCAATTTTCTCACTTTCACTGCAATTTGAATCGCTTTTTCAACTTTTTCATTTGATAGGAATATCGTTTCATTTGGATATCGAATTT
>JAPLER010000083.1 GCA_026391115.1 Bacteroidota bacterium
AGTACACAGTTTAAATATATATGGCAGGTATATGATGCTACAAAACCTTATGTAGCAAAAGATAGTTTACCAGTGAATGTAGCGTTTAACTGGGGTAGTGGTAGTGGTCCACGTAGTATGAGCCCAACTATATCTATCATAAAAACAGGTAAATATTGGATATCATTAAGGGTTAAAGGCAAATGCGATACCACGGCTGCTGTATTAAAATATTTAGAAGCCAATGGAGATGCTGGGGTGTCTTTACAATTTGATAGTGTATTCAATTGTAGTTCTCAATCTAGTTTTACTATTAATTATAGCCCTACTGCAAATAATACCAACTTATATGCAAATGTTGGTGGTGTTGTTACACCAGCTCCAAAAGATTCTGCAAAATATACTTATCAAGCAAGTGCTGCAGGCAGTTTAAAATATGTGTGGACTGTACAACCAGGAACATCACCAACCGATTGGCAGTTTGTAGGTGGTACAGACAGTAGTTTTGCATACCCACAAATTAAATTCAATACCAAGGGTATGTATACTGTTACAGATACTTTTAAAAACAGTTGTGCTACAAAATTTGCTTCACAAATTGTGGACTTCCAATCAGGCCCTGCAATATCTACAACTTCAAATGTAATAGATACAATATGCCACTCTGTAACTAGCTTTAAAGTATATGGTTTTAGTATAGACACTACTAAAAATAAAAATGTAAAAATAACTTGGACTTGTGTCGAAGACCCTGCTGGTACTTTTGTGTATGACCCAGGATATAATGGAGATTTACCTGCTAATGGTTACGATACTTTGCGTAATTTGCATCCAACATTTTTTCCAAGTAATGTAGGGTTTGGTAAATCTTGTGCAGCTGGTTTTAAGTTTACTATAAGAATGACGGTAGCATCTAAAACCAATAAAGTATGTACACCGGTTTCTATAGTCCGATATTTACATATTTTGCCTTGTATATTATCCAATGATGTTACTATGAATTTATGCTCAAATACCAAGTTAAATTATAGTATTACTACACCAGTCAATACACAATTCAAATATGACATAATAAGTGCTGTGGGTGTTACTGGCACTACTTCAGGAAGTGGAGGTGCTTATGTAAGTACCATTTCCGATTCTTTAATACTAATACCCCCTGGACCTGGTTATGTGGAATATCAAATTACACCAAAATCTGGTGTTTGCGATGGAGACCCTTACAAATTAACGGTTAATGTGCAGCCTATACCTAATATTCCATCAATCACGATGTCTTATCCTAATAACCCTCCTTACAGCTTATGTAGTGGAGAGCAGGTACAAATAGATTTAAGTACAAGTAACTCAACAGATAAATTTACTTGGACATCAACAAAAGCTAATGGTGCAGCTAGTGGTAATACGCAACAAGCCACACCAAAAGCTAGTCCAATTAACGACTTGTTAACCAATGTGCCTAAACCACCTACTTTTACATTAAAAAACGATACAGTTTGCTATACCATTAAAACAGTATCTCAATATGCTTGTACAGGTTTAACTTATTCTCAATGTGTAATCGTTACACCGGGTCCACCAAAAGCAAAAATTGTAGGTAGCAATACAGGCTCAAGATTAGTATTTTGCGATAGTGCTTGTGTTACTTTTAAAGGTAATAGCCCTAGTGCAATTGGTACTGGAACCTGGGATTTAAAATCAACAACAGGTAGTCCTGGTTTACTTTCTTTTAATCCAATTGACGACTCTACGATGAGAGTTTGTGGTTTTCAATTTAATAAAAGCTATTGGTTTTATTATACAATTGCACCAACTTTAGCTGGCTGTAGATCTTCTAAAGATTCTATTGAAGTGTATGTTGTAGATACAGTAAGTACACCATTTGGGATGCGTGATACTATATTTTGTGATGTGAAAGGATCACAAAATGTCGGTTTTCAATTGTGTTCAAATCTATCTAGACCAACACCTCAAGGAGAAACGTATTTTTGGACTGTGAAGTCTGGTGTTAATAAAGTAACAACTGTTACACCACAAACTTCTAATGCATGTGCTACAGTTACATTTAAAGATCCAGAAATTGATACTGTAATTATTCAATCTTATAATGGTATATGCCCTTCAAAATACGATACTGCTATTGTAAGACTGTACAAAAAACCTTTAGGTAACAATAATATTACTATATCTCCTGCATTACCTAATGATAGATATTGCCAAGGTTCAAACATTACTCTAACAGCTACATTAAATGCTAAGGAAGACGATATGTACTATTGGTACTATCAAGATTACCCAAATTATAATAATAGAATTGATTCTATTACTAATAAAAATCCATTTACAATAAATAACCTGCAAGATTCAATTATAATTACTGGCGTAATAAAATCAAAAGGATGGGATTATGGTTGTTTAGATACAGCAATTACTACAAATAAAATAATATATGTAGATAGTCCATCTGTACCTGGTTACTTGGCTTCAAATGATACAATTGTTTGCCGTCCTGGCGATAGAGCTTTAATAGAATTGAAAAACTATAAAGGTGAATCTGTTACTTGGATTGCTTCAACTACTGGACCAACAAGTGGCTTTGGGCCACTAACAGGTATTCCATTTGGCTCTACAACTATTACACCTCTGATACCTTCTACTATTTGGTACAAAGCAATTGTTCAAAATGGTAACTGTCCTCCAGATACTACTGCTGCAATACGAATTTATATTCCAACAAGTTCCGGTAATGCATTTATTATAAATGCCGATACGGCAATTTGTGGTGGCTCTACAGTTTTACTTACTGGTAATACGCCACTAGCTGGTGTAGGTTATTGGAGTGCTATTAATGGCTTCAATAATACAGGTGGTGGAGGAATTAATTTTTACCCTGCAAGTTTTGATACTGCTCTAAATCCAGTTGTAGCCAATATCTCAACTTACGGTACTTATAAGTTTGTATGGACCATTAAAAACTTTACTTGTCCGGGTACAAGAGATACAATTACTGTAATCAATACCGAACCAATTGCAAATAATAGTATCAACCCACTAGCCGATACAGTTTGTAAAGGCACACCAGTAAGCTTTACAGGCACTGTGGCAACAGGTGGTGGTTATATACAAAATACAACAACAAGCAACTTAGTATATAGTTGGGAAACCTCTATTGATGGTGGCGTTACTTGGGTTAAAAAAAGTAATAACGCATTAACTTATTTATTCCCTGGAGATACTACTTCTTGGATTCGTAGAAAAATAACGTCTGACTCTTGTGTAAGCTACAGTAATGTTACACAAATTATAGTACAAACCAGAATTGCAAATAATGTAATTACACCAGCAGTTACGCCTATTTGTACAGGTAACCCTGCAACTATTAATGGACAAACACCAACAGGTGCAGCAGGTACTTATACTTACAACTGGTATTATGGTACAACTTTAGATACTACAAATAAGAATTTAACCAATGCTACTAATACAACTATAGGTTATACATCTTCTAATTTAACAACAACCTTACATTTCCAAAGAATTGTAACTTCTGGTAAATGCATAGATACAAGTGCTTATGCAACTGTTACTGTTAATCCAGATGCTAAAGCAAACTTTACTGCATCTAAAAATACAGCTTGTCCAAATCCTGCA
>JAPLER010000248.1 GCA_026391115.1 Bacteroidota bacterium
CAGCACAGCACAGCACAGCACAGCACAGCACAGCACAGCACTATAAATTTTGGGCATCTAAGTTAGCCTTTAATTTCTTTTTAAATATTGTTATCCTTAAAATACTTTTTGGTGTTGTTTCTGTTATAAAAAGCATCCCTAAAATAATTTCCACAACCCTTTCCAGCAAAAAAAGCACCCTTTTTGTTGCAGAAAGAACCCATTATACCGTAAAAAGTATCCCTAAAATCATTTACATAACCCTTTTCACAAAAAAAAGCACCCTTTTTGTTGCAGAAAGCACCCTTTTTATCGTAAAAAGCATCGTTTCTGTTGCATTCAACAATATACTTATTCAACCATTGGACGTTTCAAGGTTCTTGCCCAAAAATCTCAAAAATTTCAGCAGATTCCTCAGTCGTGCCTCATTTAAAAAAACTACAAATTTTTATTCAAAATACTTTTTCGCTCAACCCCAATATGTATTCATTAAACATATAAAAACAACTATTTTTTAATTTAAAAACCTAAAATTTATGGGAAAGAAAATCATTACCGATTACAGTAATTATGCCGATGCCGATTTAGACACAACAGCATCTGCAGGCATTAAAGGCACCACAGGCAATGCTGCTTTTACATTTACCCACAACGAGCTCACCAATGCCACTACTGCATTAATAGCATTTCACAATGCATTGGCAGCAATGGGTGTGGGCAATGCAGCAAGTGTAACCGCAAAAAATGTGGCAAAAGCCACTTTAGTAGCTGCACTAAGCGTTTTAACTGCTCAAATAAACATACAAGCAAGTGGCGATTTGGGCAAACTGCAAACCACTGGTTTTCCTTTGGCAAAAACACCCCAACACAGGGTAATGGAAGATGTAATTAATTTTCAAGTAGCACGTGGCAAAGCAGCAGGCACTATAGATTTAAGTGTAGATAAACCAATGCACGGCGACAATGGAACTGTGTTTGCTTTTTGGGATATTGCTTTGGGCGAAACCCCTGCAAACATAGATGAGGGTTGGTTTCATCGCTTTAGCAATGGGCATAGCATTACCATTAGTGGCTTAATCCCTGGCAAAACCTACCCCTTTGCAGCAGCCTACAAAGGCAGCGATAGCGATACCTTGGTGTGGAGTGCTATTATTAGCAAAATGGTGGCAGACTAAAACGTTAATTGGTTCATCCGTTTAAACATTTAAACGGATGAACTTTTTTTAAAACCTCGATAGCCGAAAAGAGGATAATAGAGTAGGCAAGAAAAATAAAAACTATGGCTTATTATGCACGAATGAGTTACAACAGTAATGGTTGGCAAACCCCAAGTGGAGCACAGGGCAAAAGCCCTAATGCAGGAAACCACGAATACGACTATGGATTTGGATTTGAAGAATGGTTATTTAATAAAAGAAGATATAAAAATAAGGAAGGAAAGAACTGTCACTTTGCTTATCTGGAACCTTTAAGTGAGTTTGACCCGTTATATCAAAAAAATGATGATTTGATTTTATATACCCTACAATGGGAAGGGAATGTTTGTACAAGACACATTGTATTAAGGCTAAGCAAAGATGATTGGCGATTTATAGATAGAGAAGAATATTTAGAATTAAAAGAAATTAATAACGCTTCGATATTAGAAATGCGAAGAGAATTAGCTGCAACTATGCCAGTATTAAGTGCAGGTCTGGTTTTAAATAGATTTAATCAACAAAAAGAAGGTAACAATTATAATGGCAACCCAACAACTGAAAACAGATTATGGAATATTGAAATTTTGAAAGAAGTTCAACCATTTATGGAATTAGTTACAGAGGAACTGCCTTGCCCAGATTGGCATATTAGTACCTTTAAGATGTTTCGCCTCTACGATAGCGAAAGGGGTAACTTTAACCACAATAACTGTGTTAGATAATATTAAATAAACAAATAAAATAAATAAAAATGAGAAATATTATAATCTTAATGTTAATTACATCATTATTATCTAGCTG
>JAPLER010000345.1 GCA_026391115.1 Bacteroidota bacterium
ATACACCGAGCTTAAGCCAGAAAATTTAAACTTAAATGTAGTGTATGAAGATGATGATTTAATGATTGTAAATAAGCCAGCAAATATGGTAGTTCACCCTGGCGTAGGTAATTACACAGGTACTTTGTTAAATGGCTTTGCATATCACATTTTACAACAAAATCCTAATTTAACAGAAGACGATTTGCCACGCTATGGAATGGTTCATAGAATTGATAAAAACACAACTGGCTTACTTGTGTTAGCTAAGAAACCAGAAGCAGCAGCACATTTAGCTAAACAATTTTTTAACCATACTGTTAAAAGAAATTATGTGGCTTTGGTGTGGGGCAATATGGAACAAGATGAAGGCACCATAACAGGCAACATTGCAAGACACGCACAACATAGAAAAATGTTTACAGTGTATGCCGAGCCAGAAATTGGTAAACACGCTATTACACATTACAAGGTGTTGCAAAGATTTTATTATACAACACTTGTAGAATGTGTATTGGAAACTGGGCGTACACATCAAATACGTGTACATATGAAACACATAGGACACAACCTTTTTAATGATTGGGAATATGGTGGGGATAGAATTTTAAAAGGCACTGTTTATAGCAAATACAAGCAATTTGTAGATAATTGTTTTGAGGCTTGTCCACGTTGTGCTTTACATGCTAAAACATTAGGTTTTGTGCATCCTACAACAGGAAAAGAAATGATGTTTGAAGCACCATTGCCAGAAGATATTAAAGCAGTTATAGCAAAATGGGAAACATATTCTACAGCAAAAAAATTAGACCAAGAATAATGATTCATTGTTAATGATTAGTTTTTAATTATTAACGACTTTTTTATTTATAACCAAAGACTAAAACTAAAAGACTAAAGACAAAAAAGAAAGAAAATGAAAATAATGAAATTTGGTGGAACCAGTGTTGGTAAACCAGAAAGAATGCATCAAGTAGCAGCATTAGTAACTGCAGAAAAAGAATCTAAAATTGTTGTATTAAGTGCATTAAGTGGAACTACAAATGCATTAATAGAAATTAGTCATCAGCTATCAATTGGATATAAAGTTGTAGCTAAACAAAAAATTGATGAATTAGAAAAATATTATAAACAATTTGTTGCAACTTTAGTTACAACTGAAAATGCTGTAAGTAAAGCACAGCAAGTAATTGCAGAGCATTTTGAGTTTTTGAATGTCATATTAAAAATATCTTATAGCGATGCTTTAAACAAAGATATTTTGGCTCAGGGCGAATTGTTGAGTACCAAATTATTTTGTGTTTACTTAAAAGAAAAAGGTATTCCACATACGTTTTTATCTGCACTTGATTTTATGTGTATTGATGAAAATGAAGAGCCTAAGTTAGAAAGAATTAATAGAAGATTAAGTAGTGCCTTAAAAAATTATCCAGCTGAAACCTTATTTGTTACACAAGGTTATATATGCAGAAATGCAAGAGATGAAGTAGATAATTTAAAACGTGGTGGAAGCGATTATACTGCATCGCTTTTGGCAAGTGTATTAAATGCAAGTGTGTGCGAAATTTGGACAGATATTGATGGAATGCACAACAATGATCCACGCGTGGTAGATAAAACAAAACCTATTGAAATATTAAGTTTTGAAGAAGCTGCTGAGCTTGCATATTTTGGTGCAAAAATTTTGCATCCAACTTGTATTTGGCCAGCACAACAAAATAATGTGCCTGTAAAATTATTGAATACAATGCAGCCACAAGCTGCAGGTACAGTTATTCAAAAAGAAGCTGGAAGTGTTGGTGTTAAAGCCATTGCAGCCAAAGATGGCATTATTGCTATTAAAATTAAAAGTAGTAGAATGTTATTGGCGTATGGTTTTTTACGCAAGACATTTGAAGTATTTGAAAAATATAGAACATCAATTGATATGGTTACAACAAGCGAAGTTGCTGTAGCAGTAACTGTTGATAATGATGCACACATTAAAGAAATAAGTGAAGAGCTAGAACAATTTGGTAGCATTGAAATTGAAAGAGAGCAAACAATTATTTCAATAGTTGGTAACGAAATTTCTAAAACACCAGATGTGTTACAAACCTTGTTTAACTCAATACAATCAATACCTGTAACAATGGTAAACTATGGTGGTAGTCCACATAATATTTCATTATTAATTCCATCTGCATATAAAAAAGAAACTTTGCAATTGTTGAATAAAGGATTGTTTAAGTTGTAGTATTTATGTACACCATACATCAAATATCAACCATTTTAAACGCTGAAGCAATCATTAACAATGATGCAATTATCGAATATTTATTAATTGATAGCAGAAAAATTTCTTTCCCTAATACTTCTTTATTTTTTGCTTTAGTAGGCAATAGAAGAGATGGTCATAGTTACATAAAGGACGCATATAAACAAGGAGTTAGACACTTCGTTATAAAACATAGTTTTGATACTAGCGAATATTCAGATGCTAATTTCTTAATTGTTAATGATACGCTGAACGCCTTGCAAACATTGGCTGCCCACCATCGTAAGCAATTTAACATTCCTGTTATTGGTATTACTGGAAGCAATGGGAAAACAATTGTAAAAGAATGGCTAAATCAACTATTGCAAAACGATTTTAATATTGTTCGCAGCCCGAGAAGTTATAACTCTCAAGTGGGCGTTCCATTGAGTATTTGGCAAATGAAAGCAGCGAATACTTTGGGCATTTTTGAAGCAGGAATTTCTACTGTTGATGAGATGGAAAATTTGCAAAAAATCATTCAGCCAACTATTGGAATACTTACAAACATTGGCGTTGCACATAACGATGGCTTTGAAAACAATAGGCAGAAGATTCAAGAAAAATTGAAACTGACTAAAGATTGTAAACAAATTATTTGCAATGGAGATGATGAATTGATTAGAAGTCATTGTGAAAAATTAAGTAATCTTGAAACTTTTTATTGGGGTAAAAATACATCTTCAAATCTTCAAATTATTGAAGAAGTAAAAACATCAAATAAAACTACTCTTAAAGCATTTTATCAAAATAAAAATATAGAAATTGTTGTTCCATTTACAGATGAAGCATCTATTGCAAATGCTTGTACTTGTTGGGCTGCAATGCTTTTACTTGGGTTAGAAAATAATATTATTATTGAAAGAATGTTGCAATTGCAACCAGTGGAAATGAGAATGCAATTATTGCCTGTTATTAATAATTGTATATTAATTAATGATAGTTACAGTAACGATAGTTCATCATTTTATATAGCATTAGATTACTTAGTAACGAATGCAACGAATCGTAAAAAAACAATTATTGTTTCTGATTTTTCAGGTATTGAAAAAACGAATGCAGCTGTTTATATAAACTTTATAGAACAGCTTAGCAATAATAAAATTGATAGAGTAGTTGGTATTGGAACTGAAATATCTAAGTATCCTGAAAGCTTCATTAATAAAGGAATTGAACCCATTTTTTATGAAACAACTTCCTCTTTTTTAAACAGCATTACCACTCATTCTTTTAAAGATGAATACATATTATTGAAAGGTGGACGATCATTTAATTTTGAAAGAATTAGTAAATGGCTTCAACAAAAAACACATCAAACCGTAATGGAAATAAACCTTACTGCTTTGGTGCATAATCTTAAAGAATATCAAAAAAACGTATTACCAACAACCAAAACAATGGCAATGGTAAAAGCGTTTAGTTATGGTAGTGGAAGTATTGAGATTGCTAAGGCTTTACAGTTTCATAAAGTAGATTATTTGGCTGTTGCTTACACCGATGAAGGCATTGATTTACGCAAAGCCGGCATTAGTTTACCTATTATGATTTTGAATGTTGAAGAAGAAAATTTTGATGCTTTAATCGAATATAATTTGGAGCCAGAAATCTTCTCATTCACTATCTACAAAGCGTTTCATCAATATTTATTGCAACAAGGAATATCAGATTTCCCTGTTCATATTAAATTTAATACAGGAATGAACCGTTTAGGTTTTGAAGTAGCTGAAGCAAATGAATTAGCAACTTTACTTGCAACTAATAAAACAATGTTGGTGAAGAGTGTATTAAGCCATTTAGCTGCAAGTGAAGATACCAATCAAGATGAATTTACAAAGCATCAGCAACAGTTATTTGAAGATGCTTGTAGTATTATTCATAATAAATTGAACTATAATTTTATAAAGCATATTGCCAATTCTGCTGCTATATTTCGTAATCCTTCAAGTCAATATGATATGGTGCGTTTGGGCATTGGGTTATATGGTGTTGATAGTGCTGTTGAACATCAATTGCAACTGCAAACTGTAGCAACATTAAAAACAACCATTGCACAAATACGAACTGTTAAAGCTAATGATAGCATAGGTTATAATAGGAGAGGAGTAGTTACAAGAGATAGTAAAATTGCAACTGTAAGAATTGGTTATGCAGATGGATTAAGTAGAAGTTTAAGTAATGGAAAAGGGTCAATGTTTTTGCATAATAGGCTTGCACCTATCATTGGTAGTGTGTGTATGGATATGACAATGATTGACATTACTGATATTCCAGAAGCAAAAGAAAATGATACAGTAGAGATATTTGGAAAGCATTTACCAGTGCAGGATATAGCCAAATGGAGCAACACCATTGCTTATGAAACATTAAGCACAATTAGTCAAAGACTAAGAAGGATTTATGTGGAGGAATAAAACAAATGTGCTGATTAGCTAATATGCAATGAAAAACCATTAAATAATTAAACTTTTAAACTATTGAACTTCCTTTTCGCCTGGCGATATTTTAAATCAAAAAAAACAACTAATGCAATTAATATTATTGCGTGGGTTAGTGTTATAGCCATTGCCGTTGTAACTGCTGCAATCATTATAGTGCTTAGTGTTTTCAATGGTTTTGAAGGATTGGTAAAAGGATTATATACAGATTTTTATGCAGATATTAAAGTATCATCTGCAAATACTAAAACAATAAATATTACTAAAGAAAAACTGGAAAGCCTTAAAACAATTAATGGCATTGTAAACTATAGTTGTATTGCAGAAGAAAAAGCTGTTTTATTAAACAATGGATATCAAAGCATAGTTGTACTTAAAGGTGTTGATAAAAATTACACGATAGTAAACAATATTCAATCTTATATTAAGCGAGGCTCATTTTCTACTGGCAATGTAGAAGAACCACAATTAATTGTTGGTGCAGGTATTGAAAATGCTGCTGCGATTGAAACAGAGCGTTCTACACAAAAGTTATTAATTTATTTGCCCCAAAGAAAAAGAACCACTTCTATCAATTCTTTGGAGAGTTTAAATTCATCAACAATACAACCTGTAGGTACTTTTTTAGTACAGCAAGAATTTGATAATAAATATGGATTTACAAACTTAGCTTTTGTAAAATATATGTTAGATATGGGTGCAGATGAATATTCATCTATTGAAATTAAATTAGCTGGAAATGCGAAACCTGATGATATAAAAAAACAGCTACAGCAATTACTATCAAAGGATTTTAAAGTAGAAACAAGGTATGAACAAAATGCAAGTTTGTTTAAAATTATGCAAGTAGAAAAATGGTTTATCTATGCTTTGTTAAGTTTAATCATGTTGATTGCTGCCTTTAATATTGTTGGAGCATTAACTATGTTGGTACTAGAAAAACAAAAGGACATTCACATATTAAAAGCAATGGGTGCAGGAAATCAACTTATTCAAAAAATATTTTTAACAGAAGGTGTTTTATTGGCTGTAATTGGTGGTATTATTGGCGTTACACTAGCAACAATTATTTGTATAATCCAACAACAATTTCATTTAGTAAAATTACAAGGCGGAACTTTTATTGTAGATTATTATCCAGTAACAATGCAGCCATTAGATTTTTTGTTAACTGCTGTAACCATTGTCCTTATTGCATTTGCTGCTGCTTATTTCCCAAGCAAAAAGGCTGCAAACCAAGAATTAAATTTAAAAAGCTAAGCTTTAATGCCCAGTTGCTCCATCTCTAATAATCTTCTTTTTCCCTTTAGTATTTTTCTCAAATTGTTCAACCAGTTTTGGTTTTAATTTTGGTTTAGGTATGCTATCAACAGTAGTAGTTGTTAGTGCAGTATTTTGAGGTACAAATTCTTTACCCAATACATAATTAACTGTTTTTATTATTCTGCCAGTTTCTGGGTCGTAGTATTTCCAAATACCATGTTCTAAACTATATCCATCAACTTTAATAATCTTTCGCTCCACTTTAAATTGGTCATATACATCTTGTACTTCTATAGTATCAAATTGATTCTCTGGGTTAGATGCTCTCCAGCTTTCTTCGTGTTCTAATTGTCCTTGATACAAGTATTGTTGTAAACCATTTTTGTTGCCCCATTTGTAATTTTCTTTAGCAATCAATAATCCATACATATCATATTTTCTCCAAACGCCTTCTTTTCTATTATTTACAAACATTCCTTCTTCATCACAAGCTGGTTCTAGTCTTAAAGCATTAATATGTAACTTCCATTTACCTTGTTTCATATTCTTGTCATCAAGCCTGTTTAATGTATCTCCATTATCAAGCAACTGAAAACTTTTATATCCTTGTGCTGTAACATTGAATGTTACAAAAAATAAAAGCCAGATAATATTTTTCATTTGTATTTTTTTTCAAAAATAACTCATTGTATGTACATTATTGTCTTCTGTTTTGTATTGCACTTAAAAACTCTTATTTTTACTGCTCAAATTATTATTTATGAAGAAAATTTACTTACTCCTTTCATTCGTGTTTGCCGTTTCTTTAGCTAAAGCACAATTTCCTGCTCCATATTGTAACGAAGTGTACAATACAAATGTAGAACCTATAACTTATGTTAGTATTGCTGGAATTGCCAATGCATCATCTGATGTTACTGGTGGTGCTCAACATGAAGATTACACAGGTATCACTACTGATTTAATGGAAGGCAAATCCTACGCTATAAGGGTATGTGGCAATACTGATGGTAACTATACAGATTATATTTCTGTGTTTGTTGATTGGAACCAAGATAATGATTTTGACGATGCTGGTGAAGTTTTTAAAATTGGTGGCATCACCAACTCTGATGGTTTAGATACTACTGCTGGAGTTACTGGTACAATAACAGTTCCTATTGGTGCTACATTAGGCAATACAAGATTTAGAGTTGTAAAGCATTTTTCAACCTATCAAAACCCTTGCAACCCTAGTGGCTTTGGTAATTATGGCGAAGCAGAGGATTATACTGTAAATATCTTAGCTTCTCCTTCTTGTTCAGGTACACCACCTGCTACAATTGCTAGTGGTCCAAGTTCATATTGCACAGATAGTTTGGTTTCTGTTATGATAAGTGGTATTAC
>JAPLER010000194.1:0-6401 GCA_026391115.1 Bacteroidota bacterium
AGATTTAAGTGTTGAATTTATAAAAAAATATTTTGAGGCGGTTCATTTAGAAAGTATCAACCATCAGAATAAGGTAATGAATAGCTAAGTTAATTATGTTTTACAACATCTGGAAAAATATAAAAAATAGCATTACTATATGGAGTAATATTTCCTGGGGTTGTTAACACAATGCTATAAATGCCTTTACTATCAAAGTTTACACCTAATCTTTGAGAAGTAGTTAGCGTATCATTATACATTTTTATGCTATAAGTACCAGATGTAATAGTTTTAAAATTAGAATAGCCAGAGTATGTAACGTGGTCTAAAAAATTTCTATTTTTTTGGTCTATTAAATCGCCGCCTGGACTAGCTACTCTTACATTAATATAGTTGTAATAAGCTTCTGTTCTAAAATCTAAAACCCTTATTGCACTGTAATTGGTTGATGGAGCAATAGATAAATCGTCTTTAACTAAATTATACTTCCACTCGTTACCAACCATATAAAAAAAGCAAGAGTATTTTGTATTTCTAACTAAATCAAGCGAAGCGTTTAATACGGAAGATTTGTTTGGAAAATTTAGGGATACAGCATTTGTTCCTTCCTTAGCAGTAATGTAACTTGATGCATAATATTTAGCAACTGAACTTACTTTTTTTGAATTTAAATTTACATCCATACTTCCAAAATCCATAACATCATAAAACTTTATAACAGGTGCAGTATCACTAGCTGTTGTAGTAGTGGTGGTTGTAGTTGTGTTTAGTGGAGTATATTTTGTACAAGAATATAACAGTACTATCAGTATAGAACCAATGAAAATGTATATGTTGTTTTTCTTCATTTTTTAGTTATGTCTTGTTACATAATAAGTAGGAATAGGTATTTGTCCTTTTGGCGAGCTAGTGTAACCTGCTGCACCAGAAAAAACAGTATACTTCTTTCCTGCATCAAACACGTTTTGAAAACTAAACACTGCACTGTCTCTATAGTAAAAACTTACAGTACTTAACCCTGGAGTTACAGACTTGAAAGTATTTAAAGATGTATCTGATCTTTGGTCTAAATAAATTCTATTAGAAACCCAAATATTATCTACATAGTTTGTAACTCTGTAAGTTACTGGTACTGAGGTAGTAAATGGATCGAGTGATACAAATCTTATTTGTGATGTTCCAGAACTTGGTACAGATTGGTCGTTATACAACAACGTTTCTGCAGATGCATATTGTGGACTTTTAAATACCACCCAAGTGTAATAGCTATATGGTCTTAAAAAGTAATAACCATAACTATAAACAGGATCACTACTACTACCACTGCCAATTTTATATTTCAAAGTTGATTGACCAGCATATACACCTGTATAACCGCCATCTGCTTTAAGCGAGATAGAATCGTTTATTGTGATATAAGCTGAACTAGCACCAGTAAAAATAAATGGTTGAACAAATGCTTGTGGTGCTCCTGTGCCGCTACCAGAGCCACTGCCTGAACCACTACCACTTCCTGAACCACTGCTTCCACTTCATGGATCTGGACCACTTCCACTGCTACTTCCACCACCTGTTGTGGTTGTTGTAGTTTTGGTGTAATTGCCATTGTATTTTGTGCAACTTACCATAAAAATCACTATCCAAAACAACATTACAAAATGCCATTTGGACATCACTACTTTGTCTAAATATTTTTTCATAAGCACCCTTTTCTACTATTAAATAAAGTACTACTAAAATTGCAGCACAAGATACAAGTATTCTTTGGGTATGGATTAATTAAACGCAAAAAATCTAATCTCACTTCTATAACTTAATATGAACGATGATTATTGAGTTTTTATTGTGTTACACTTAATTTATTTATATGCAAATGTTTAAAGTATCGTAACAATATTATACAAAAAATTATTATAATAACATTAACTCAATACTAAATTGTAATTTGGTATTCCTACCTTATTATTTTTGACAAATGAAAAAAATATTCCTCTACATTTTTTTGCTTTTAAGTTTTTTAACACAAGCTCAAGTTATATCTGGCCCAATGGTTGGACACACTGAACTAAGAACATCTAATATTTGGATGCACTTTAGCAATGACATAAAATCGGCTTATTTGGTTTTTTATAAAAATGGAACTACACAAAACACAACATCTTACTTCAAAATAAATGATGGGTTATTTAAAACAGCATCTGCACTGCTATATAATCTTGAGCCAGCAACAACTTATACCTACGATGTATTTGTTGATGCTAAAAAAGATAAAGTAGCTAGTGGTGAAATAACTACACAAAAACTATGGCAATGGAGAGATAAGAATGCTGGTGTTATTCCTACATTTTCTTTTTTAACAGGAAGCTGTGCATATATCAATCAACCAGAATATGATAGACCAGGTAAACCTTATGGTAACGATAGTAGTATTTTTGAAACTATGGCCAAAGAAAAAGCCGATTTTATGTTATGGCTTGGTGATAATTGGTACACTAGAGAAGTAGATTATTACAGCGAGTGGGGTTTACACGAAAGACCAGCAAGAGAAAGAGCGATGCCTGTGTATAAAAATTTTTTAAAAGCAATGCCACATTATGCCATTTGGGATGATCATGATTATGGCTGGAATGATGCAGATAAAAGTTATCCTTTAAAAGAAACTAGTAGAGAAGTATTTAAACAATTTTGGTGCAATCCAAGCTATGGGCAAAACAATCAAGGTATATATACCAAAACAACTTGGAATGATGTAGATATTTTTATGCTGGATGATAGATGGTTTAGAAGTAACGATGAGACGCCTGATAGTATTGATGGCAAAGTTAATTTGAACAAAAGAATGTATGGTGAGCAACAAATGGAATGGTTTAAAAATGCTTTGTTACAAAGCAATGCCAACCATAATATTAGTTTTAGAATTATTGCAACTGGTAGTCAGGTATTAAATCCAATGAGCCCCTATGATTGTTTTAGGCATTACAGTGCCGAGTATAAAGAGATGATGGATTTTATAAAAGATAATAATATTAATGGGGTTGTATTTTTAACAGGCGATAGACACCATAGCGAAGTAATTAAAGTAGATAGAAATGCCACTTATCCTTTGTATGATATTACTGCATCACCATTAACAAGTGGTAGTCACAATTTTGGTAAAGAGGAAAAGAATAATCCTTACAGAGTAGTGGGTGTAGAAAATATGCAGAACTATACCAAAATTACTTTTATTGGCGAAAGGAAAACTAGACAAATGAAAGTAGAATTTTTTGACCCAAAAGGCATTAAACAAACTGATTGGACTATTGGCGTTAAAGAACTATCGTCGCCTAAAGAAAACTAATTATACCAATTATACCCATAGACTACAATGTTTATATCACAATCATTAAGCATAAAAAATGCTAAGGGCAAAGGACGTGGTGTTTTTGCTACACAACCTATTGCTGCAAGCACTATAATTGAAATATCGCCTGTACTTGTTTTTGTAGAAAAAGAAACAGCAGATGCAGAGAAAACTTTGCTATATAATTATTTTTTTGAATGGGGTAAAAATAAAAAGAAACGTGGTTTGGGTATGGGCTATATTTCTATGTATAATCACAGCTACAATGCCAATTGCCTATACGAGCAAGATTATGAAAATGCCACCATAAGCATAATGACTATTAAAGATATTGGAGCAGGAGAGGAGTTGTGTATTAATTATAATGCCACACCTGATGATGCTACTCCTGTGTGGTTTCATCAAAAGTAGTTATTGTCAGATATTGAATTTTTTATTCTCTAATCTAACTTAAACAAACTATCTACAAATTCATTTTTATCAAAAATTACTAGGTCGTCAAGTTTTTCTCCAACACCAATAAACTTTACTGGAATTTTAAATTGATTTGCAATTGCCAAAACTACACCCCCTTTTGCAGTTCCATCTAGTTTAGTAATTGTTAGACTAGAAACATCTGTAGCTGCTGTAAATTGTTTGGCTTGTTCTACTGCATTTTGACCAGTGCTGCCATCCAATATTAGCATTACTTCATGTGGTGCAGTAGGTATTACTTTTTGAATAACGCGTTTTATTTTAGACAATTCGTCCATTAAATGTGCTTTATTATGCAGCCTGCCTGCAGTATCTATAATAACAATATCACTACCACGTGCTACAGCACTTTGCACAGTATCATAAGCAACAGCACTAGGATCGCTACCCATTGCTTGTTTTACAATAGGCACACCAACTCTGTCACTCCAAATAGTTAACTGATCTACAGCAGCAGCTCTAAAAGTATCGGCAGCACCAAGTATTACATTGTGTCCAGCCTTTTTATAGTTATAGGCTAACTTGCCAATAGTTGTTGTTTTGCCAACTCCATTTACACCAACAACCAATATTACGTATGGTTTTTTATCAGCAGGAACTTCAAAGTTTTTATAAGAAGTATCATCGGCGTCTACTAAAACATTCTTTATTTCACTTTGTAACAAAGTATTTAATTCACTAGTACCCAAATATTTATTTTCTTTAACTCGAGCTTCAATTCTTTCTATAATTTGAATAGTGGTTTCTATACCCACATCAGCACTTACCAGTGCTTCTTCCAAATTATCAAGAACTTCTTCATCTACAGTACTTTTCCCAGCAAGTGCTTTGGTAATTTTTGAGAAAAAACCTTCTTTGGTTTTTTGCAAACCTGCATCTAAATTCTCTTTTTCTTTTTTTCCAAAAAGCTTATCAAAAAATCCCATTGTGTTAATATTGTTTATTCTTGAATATAAAAATGCTTATACTAAGACGATTGCAAAGGAATGTTATTTTCAGTGCAATCATTTATTATTTTTTTGATAAATACAAACTAAAAAAGCCTTTCCGTTGTGCAGAAAAGCTTTTAATCTATTTTTACTTAGTCAAGTACTAGTTACCTGCTTTAAGAAAATCGGCTACCTTGTCTTTATGAACAATTTGTTCTTTAAAAGTATAAGCACCAGTTTTAGGGCTGCGAACACTTTTAATCACTTTTGTCCAGTTTTTTGCTTCTAACGAAGCCTTAGCATCTTTTACTTTCGCATTTTTTGAAGCTGCTTTTGCCATCTTATTTTAAGTTTGAAATTTTGAATAATTAAATTGAGTGAAACTAATGTAGTTATAACTACACTAAAGTATTACTTAATTTCTTTGTGAACAGTAACTTTCTTAAGTATTGGATTAAATTTTTTTAATTCAATACGTTCAGGCGTATTTTTTTTGTTTTTTACAGTAATATATCTGCTTGTGCCTGGCAAGCCAGTTGTTTTGTGCTCGGTACACTCTAATATTACTTGAACTCGATTACCTTTTTTTGCCATTGTATTTAATATTTTTGGTTATACAACCAAATGAACGAATTATATTTTAGAACCAGCAGTTCTTAAATCTTTAACAACAGAAGCTAAACCATTTTTATTGATAGTTCTAATAGCTTCAGCAGATAATTTAAGTGTTATCCAACGATCTTCTTCTGCATAGAAAAAACGTTTAGTTTGTAAATTTGGTAAAAATCTACGCTTTGTTTTAATGTTAGAATGTGATACACTATTTCCAACGATTGGCTTTTTACCTGTAAGTTGACATACTCTTGCCATAAAAAAATATTTACTCCTATTTTTTCGGACGGCAAAAGTAGGGAGTTGCAAGTTAAATTGTAACTTTTTTTTTATATTTTTTTTCAATCATTATTATTAGGTTCGTCTTTTGAAATAGTTTAACCTGTTTTTATAGTAGCTTACTTACTTTTTAGATAGTATTAAAATCAATCTTTTTGAAGTAAAAATGCAAACGTTGCCGATTGCGATTGCATTCTTTGTTTTAACTTTTTTTTAAGTCTAGTATTATTTTTATACTCATGATTTTTCCAAATGCTTGCAATAATTATGAAATTTATTAGAAACATATCTAATGATTGTCTGCGTCTAGCATCATCTATTGTATTTATTAAAAAAAACATATGAAAAAGAACATTACACGATTGTTTAGCTTAATGCTATTCACACTATTTCTTGTATTTGGTGCAAATGCACAAAATGTTACATTTAGCTTTGCAGCATCACCAACTGGAGCAGGAACTACTGCAAGTGGTACTCCTACGGGTTATCCCTTAACTGGTGTAGGAACTTATTATAGAGCTACTGGAGGTGGTACTGTTACTTTTAGTACAGTTACAGCTTGTGGGCCTGGTGGCTATACTAGTGCTGGACAAATGGGTAGTAGTTTGTTTGTATTTAAAACAGATATTGCCTTTAATAAAATAACCATTTATGGTACTACAGGCACAGGAAGTAGCAGAACATTCTCGGCTTTGGCTACATCAACAACAATTGCAGGAACTTATACAGCAGATGCCACTGCTAGTGCAGTTAATTCAATGTCTGGTGGTACTGGAGCTTGT
>JAPLER010000194.1:6431-12290 GCA_026391115.1 Bacteroidota bacterium
AGCTTGTGGTAATATTGCAATAACACCCACTGCTACTATTCCAGCTAACACTTTTGTCAGAGTTACTCTTTCTGGCAATGCTTACATTACTCAAATAGACTTACAAACTCCCTGTACCACCCCAACATCACTTACAGCACCAAGCTCAGGTACACAAAGTATTTGTGCTGGTGCAAATGGAACTGCTCTATCAGGTGGGGCTTCAGGCACAGGAACCATAACTTATCAATGGTATAGAAACACATCGGCATCTACAAGTGGCAGCACGGCAGTAGGCTCTACCAATACTGGTAGTACTACAAGCTACACACCAAATGTTGCAACTGCTGGTACATACTATTTTTATTATACTGCAACTACTGGTTCAGGTTGCACAGCAACAAGTGGATTTAGTGGTGCAATAACTGTAAATGCCGCACCTTCTCCAACATTTACAGCATCTCCTGGTGTAAATTCTACACAAGGTGTAGATGTAACTTATACTACAGAAAGTGGCAATACAAACTATGTATGGAGTGTGCCAGGTACACTAAATTCAGATTACTCAATTTCAAGTGGAGGTATTGGTTCTTCGAATAATACAGTTACACTTAAATGGTTAACTACAGCTAGCAAAACTGTAACTGTTGGTTATACGGCAAATGGTTGCCCAAGTGCAAGCCCTGCAACCAATACAACAACTGTATTATCTGCTGCTTCAACTTTTTATAATAAACCAAATACAGATTTAACCCAAACTGCAAGTTGGGGAACAAATACTGATGGAACAGGTACAGCACCAAATGATTTTACTACTGCTGGACAAACTTTTAATATAACAAATGCTGGAGCTACTTTAAGTGGAGCTTGGACTGTAAGTGGTAGTGGAAGTAAAGTAGTTGTTGGAGATGGTTCTAGTGGAGTAACTTTTAATGCAAGTACGGCAGTTACAGCAACTATTGATGTTAATAACAATGCAACTTTATTATTAACTAATACTACAATACCTACGTTTGGAATAATAGCTGCAGGAAGTACAATTGAGTATGGAGGTACTTCTATTACACAAGCTGTTACTGCAACTACATATAGTAATTTAACTTTAAGTGGAAGTGGTACAAGAAGTTTTAGTGGAACAACTACTATAAACAATACTTTTAGCCCTGGCTCAGGTTTTAGTGCATCGGCTGGTACAGTTGTTTTTAATGGTACATCTTCAAGTCAGGTAATTCCTGCATTTGCATATAATGGATTAACAATTGCTGGTGTTGATGGTAAATCAACAAGTGGTAATGTTTCTGTTTCTGGTTTATTCACTATGTCTAACAGTTGTACAGTTACAAATACAAGTACATTAACATATTTATCTACTGCAACTTTATCTACAACTGCTACTAAAACATTAACTGTAAATGGTACATTTGATGACCAACTAAATAGTGCAACATTTAACTTTGGAAGTGGTGCAATGAATGTTGCTGCTGGTGGAACTTTTAAAGTAAGTGGTACAACAGGTAATAACCAATTAGTACTTACAAATGTTAACTTAACAAGTGGAATTGGTGCAGCTGGTTCAACACTTTTTGTTGGTGGTGCTGCAAACATAAGATTCCCATTAAATGTTAATGGTAATGTTACTTGGAATACACCATCTTTAACAGGTACTTCAAATATATTAAATGGAACTAATACAGCTAATACAATTACTGGTAATTTAAATATTATTTCAACTGGTGCAGGAATACTTTGTCATGCAACTGGTGGTTCTGCAAGATCATTAACAGTAAGTGGAGATTTGAATATTAGTGGAGGTCGTTATGATATTGTTTCTGGGGCAAATACCTCAGCTTGTGCACTTACAGTTAATGGCAATATTAATTTGTCAGGTACAACAGATACGCTATTTGCTTCAGCTTCTTCAGGTGGAAGTGGAGTAATTAATATAGTGGTGGCGTTATGGGGGTATTAACTGGTATTACAAATGGTACATTTACATTTAATGGTACTACAATGCAAGATATTACATCTTGGGATGATTATACAGTAGTTAATAATAAAAATGGCTTTAAAAATGGAGCTATCGTAATTATTAATAATTCAAATGGAGCAAGAATATTAAGTGATGTGTCAGTTGCTGGTACACTTACTTTAACAAGTGGCAAGGTAAGAACCAATAATTTTTCATTGGTAATGTTAGGCTCTGCTTCTACAATTACAGGTGCAACATTTGGTGTTGCTGCAACAAGCTATATAGCCACTTGCGATGGCAGTGGAACTGCTGCAACAACTGGTGGTTTAGTTATTCAAAATATTGGTAGTGGCGGTAGAACAAGTACAGTAACTTTCCCTATTGGTACAAACACAACTTATAACCCTTGCAGTGTAGCTAATGCTAATGCTGCAGTAGCATTTACTGCTCGTGTAAACTCAACACCATTTTCAGGAACAACAACTGATAGCACTATTGCTAGAACTTGGAATATTCAACCAGCAAGTGGAACACCAAGTGCTGTTATTGGTTTACAATGGAATGGTGGAGTAAGTGAAGAGGGGGCAAACTTTAATAGAACATCAGCATCTATTGCTCAATGGAACGGCACTTCTGTTAGTACATATAGTAGTGGTGGTGCAGCAACAGGTTCTAATCCTTATAGTTTAAATAGTGGTGCAACTCAATTTACTAGCTTTGGTGATTTTGGATTAATACCAGGTATTGTAATTCCAGCAAATGAGCCAAGTAGTCAAGTATCTAATGCTAGTGTTACTTCAACTACAGGTACAACTGCTACACTTACTTGGACACCAGTTAGTGGAACTAATAGTATTGTAATTATTAAGCAAGGAAGTGCAGTAACTGCTGCTCCTGTAGATGGAATTACTTATGCTGATGCAAGCTCTGTATATACTTCTGGAACTAATTTAGGAAGTGGTAACTATGTTGCATATATTGGTACAGCAGGTACAGCAACGATTACTGGATTAACAATAGGTACTACATATCATTTTGCTGTTTATAGCTTTAATGGAGCTAATGGAACAGAAAATTATTTAACAACTTCACCTGCTACTGCTAATGGAACCACATCTATACCTACATATTATTATATGGGTGGTAATAGCACAACAAATACGTTTGCTACAGCAAATATGTGGGCAACTTCAGTTGGAGGTAATCCTTTAGCAGCCTTCACCCCATCTAATAACGACGTATTAATTTTCGATGGAACTAATCTTGGAAATGGTAGTACTTTCCCATCTGGTGGAGACAGTGCTACCTTGGTTTGGATTAACTCAAATACAACTGCTGCAAAAATTATTTTGCAAAATAATGCACGTGTGCGTTTAGAGTCAGGAGGAACAAGAACTACAACTATTGGTAACAGTGGTTTTGCAGCTAACACAATAGTATTAGATGTACCTACTGGCTGTAAACTATATACAAGTGGCAACGGTACTACAATAAATTTAGCAGCCAATTCAAGTGCTAATATTTCGGGGTATGTACAATTGGGCAATACTGTAAACAATACATCTTTAATTCCAAATGCAACTGGCTCTACTATTAGCATTAATAGTGGTGCTTATGTAGAAATTAATGGTAGCTCAAGCTCTGTAAGCACTTTTGGAACTTCATCTACACCATTAACAACAATAGCAAATGGTGCTACATTAAAAGTAATAAAAGCAGGAGATATTTTTGGAGGCACTACTGCAAATGCCTTGTCGCTTGCACCAAATAGTTTATTTATTTATGCCAATACATCAAACTCTACTGCAATATCTATTGGGGGCAGAACACTGGGTAAAGTTCAAATTGAAGCAAATTGGACGCCTGCTGGGCAAGGAGGCATTACCATGTATGATGTAACCATGCCAAATACTACAGGGTATAAATTTACTATTAACGATACTACTGCAATAAACTTTAAAGGCAATATTACTATTGCCACAGGAAACACAATTCAATTTAACACTAATGCTGCAACTACCATAACAGCTTGTAATTTCAATGGCTCGGCAATGCAAACAATTACAAACAATGGTAGCTGGACAGTAGGCTCTTCCCTTCGTCAAAATTTTACAGTAAGCAACGGATTTGGTCTGTCTGTTGGAGGTTCTACTGGTATTTCTACTTCTGGCTTAACTGGTTCATCATTTACAGTAAATAGTGGGAATACTTTGGGCTTAAATGGTGGTTCTTTAACTGTACCCAACTCTGGAACTTTAAATATTAATGGCAGTTTAACTAGAACAGCAGGTAATATTCTTGCAAACAGTTCTACTTGTATTGTAAACATTACTGGTGCTTCAAATATTCCTGCCAATACATTTAGAGGAGATACTTGTGCTATATTAACTTTAAACAATGCAAGTGGCATTACTTGTGGTGGAAGCATTAATATTATAACAGCTTTAAATCTAACAAATGGTGTTATTAATATGGGCAATAATTTAATGATTATTGGAGCTGGCAAAACTGTTACTAGAACCAATGGTTGGATTAATGGTAATCTTAGAAAAAATGTTTCTTCAGGTTCAAACGTTGCAAGAACATTTGAAATTGGTGATGCTTTTAATTACTTGCCAGTTAGTATGACATTTGCAAGTGTAACAACCGCAGGAGATATGACTGCTAAAATTTCAGCTCCCGCAAGTTCTCAACCAAATTATGCAACTGCAACTGTAAGTAATTCAAATTATATCAATAGATATTGGTCTCTTTCTAGTGTTAATACATTAGCATTTACTAATTATAATTTTATCTGGCGATAAAGTAGGAACTGCTACAGAATCTACTGTTATTGCAGCAAGGTATAATGCAGGTTGGTCTAGAATTACACCTAGTGCAGGTACAAATGCAAATACGGTAAGTAGTGTAATTGGCTTTGGTGATTTCATTTTAGCTGATTGCATCAATTATACACCAGATATTTCTATTTCTAGTAACACCACTGCTGTGTGTACTGGTAGTTCTGTAACATTTACTGCTACACCAACTAATCCAGGACCTACTCCAACATATCAGTGGAAGAAAAATGGCACAACCAATATTGGAACAAACAGTACGACTTTAACATTACAAGACAATCAAGTTACAACAGGTGATGTTATTACCTGTGTGTTAACACCAAATAATCTTTGTCAAACGGCTAATAGTATTACAAGTAATGGTATTACTTTAATTGTAGGAACGCTTACTCCAGGTGTATCTATAACTTCGTCGGCTACTACAATCTGCAGTAATGATGCAGCTAGCTTTACCGCCAATGGAGTTAATGGTGGTTCTGCACCTGTATTTCAATGGAAGAAAAATGGTAATAATGTTGCAACAGGTTCTAGTATTACTTTCCCTGCTAACACGTTATCTAATGGCGATGTTATTACTTGTGTATTAACTGCAAACAATCCTTGTCAAACAAGTGCTACAGCAACAAGTAATGCTATTGCAATGACTGTAAATCAAAGCCCTGCAAGTGCAACTATTCTTTCTAGATTTAATACTAGTACTTCATCATTTACAATGTGTACTCTTGGTTCTCAAGAATCATTATATCCATCAATTAACAATGGTGTTTGGAGCAGTTCAAATCCATCTGTTGCAACAGTAGCTAATGGTGGCAGCACTACCTCATCTGCAAATGTTACTGTAGTTGCCAATGGCATTGCTACAATAACATATACTTTGCAAGCTACAACTTCTACTTGTACTACCAGCACATCTGTAGCAGTAAGAGTAGCACAAGAACCTACACCAAAGGCGGTTACAGGTGTTTCAAGTATTTGTTCAGGCAATAGCACCACATTCAGCACAACATCTACAAGCGGTGTGTTTAGCACTTTAGGTAGATTAAATATTAATGCCAATACAGGTGCAGCTAC
>JAPLER010000178.1:0-2720 GCA_026391115.1 Bacteroidota bacterium
AGCTTGAGAGGAAATCCAGTAGGCGGTGTATGGGGTGCAACCAATCCATCATTAATGAGTATTCTTCCAAATGGAGTTGCAAGCACATCAGCGACACTTGGCGGACCAGCAGGTATTACATATACGATTACGGATCCTTCAACTACTTGTACTAGTAGCAGAACAATAGGTGGTTATACAGTAATAACTTGTGCATATAAAGGCGTTACACCAAGTGTGATTGGTGATAAAGATGCTATAGTAGCAACGTTGTATCCAAACCCTGCACATTCAACTATTAATCTAACTGTTAAAACATTGGTTGGTAGTGGAAGTATTGTTGTAACAGACCTTTATGGTAAAACAGTTAAACAACAAGCTTTAAGTATGGGTACAAATACAATTAACGTATCAAGCTTTGCCAAAGGAATGTACTTAGTAAGTGTAATTACAGAAACTGGTAAACAAACACAGAAAGTAGTGGTGGAATAATTAAAATAAACCCTTTAAATCACTCAATATATAGCCTCAAAGTATTTTGCTTTGAGGCTTTTTTGATATTATAATAAAGAAAAGCAGTGAGGTTCCATTTGTTTTAATTTTTAGTGAAACATTTTTTGAAATTCTTAAAACTGGTAACGCAGTGATGAAACAAAAATCGACGAAAAGTGTGATTTAACGGAGGTGTAGAAACAAAAATCCCCTCAAAATCAATCGATTTGAGGGGATTTGATGTGTTTTGAAACTGTTTGTGTGATCCGGATTGGATTCGAACCAATGACCCACAGCTTAGAAGGCTGTTGCTCTATCCAACTGAGCTACCAGACCATCAATTGATTTCTCAATTGGGTTGCAAATAAAGAACTTTTTATCAAATTCACAAACAAAAAATTATTAAAGAACTTTTTATCAAATTCACAAACAAAAAATTATGTTATTGCTTCATTCCTTTATTTTGTTGCTCTAACGATTACACAATGAACGAGCATAATATGGAAATTGGACTAAATGAATTATCTTTCAAAACCCTTAAACAGTCTATATTACAACCTACGCAGCTGTCAATAACTGCTGATGCTAAACAAAAAATAAATACTTGCAGGGATTATTTGAATAAAAAAACAAGTGAATCAAATAAAGCCTATTATGGAATCAATACAGGTTTTGGGTATTTACAAAATGTTCAAATAGATGCTAGCCAAACACAACAACTACAATATAATCTTTTAATGAGCCACGCCTGTGGAATGGGGGAGGAAGTGCCAGCAGATATTGTAAAGCTAATGTTGTTACTTAAAATTCAATCTTTATGTTATGGAAATAGTGGAGTGCAGGAAATAACTGTTCAACGTTTGGCAGATTTATATAATCACAATATATTGCCAGTAGTTTTTAATCAAGGTTCTTTGGGTGCTTCTGGCGATTTAGCTCCTTTAAGCCATTTGTGCTTGCCATTAATAGGAATGGGTAAGGTTGTGCTAGATAACAAAACAGTAGAAGCTAGTCTGGTGTTAGAGCAATATCATTATAAACCAATAGAACTGCAAAGTAAAGAAGGTCTGGCATTAATAAATGGAACACAATTTATGAGTGCTTATGGTATTTATTGTTTGGTAAAAGCAGAAAGATTGTTGAAATGGGCTGATATAATTACTGCTATAAGTTTTGATGGTTTTGATGCTACTTTAGAACCTTTAAACCCATTGATTCATAGAGTAAGAAATCACAAAGGACAAATCGAAACGGCTGCAACTATTTACAATTATCTGAACGAAAGTAGCATTGCCAAAAGCAAGAATAAACAGGTTCAAGATCCTTACTCATTTAGATGTGTTCCACAAGTGCACGGTGCTAGTAAAGACACTTTTAATTATGTATTAAGTGTGTTAATGAATGAAGTAAATGGTGTTACTGATAACCCTAATATTTTTCCAGAGGAAGACTTAATTCTTAGTGGAGGCAATTTTCACGGGCAACCATTAGCACTTGCTCTTGACTTTTTAAGTATAGCAATGAGTGAAATTGCTAGCATTAGTGAAAGAAGAACCTATCAATTGATTAGTGGACAACGTAACTTACCTTTATTCTTGGTAAATACCCCTGGTTTAAATAGCGGATTTATGATACCTCAATATACTGCTGCTAGTATTGTAAGTCAGAATAAGCAATTATGTACTCCTGCAAGTGTAGATACAATTAGTAGCAGTAATAATCAAGAAGACCATGTAAGTATGGGGGCTAATGCTGCAACCAAGTGCTTAAGGGTAATTGATAATGTTGAAAAAGTACTTGCCATAGAATTGTTAACAGCTGCTCAAGCTATTGATTTTAGAAGGCCTGCAACTTCATCGCCATTCATAGAAACATTATTGAAAAACTATAGAGAGAAAGTGAGTTTTAATGAATGTGATAGACTACTGCATACAGATATGCAGGCTAGTGTCGAATTCTTAAGAACTTATTCTTTTGCATAGGATAAACAAAAATTATTGTGATTTATAATGATAGAAAAAAATATTAATAACTTTTTTCTATCATCCTTACATAATTGCATAAAATTTTGTTTGTTATAACCTGATTTAAAGAATCTTCATTAGTAAGCACTAAATTTTGAGTAGAAGTTTTTGTTTGTGCATTTGCTGAAAGTCTAATTAGTATAGTGTTGCTAAGACCTTATTTTTATTATTCGCATTAGTTAACCTGGTATTTAATTTTTATATTTTTCAAATACATTTTTTTGA
>JAPLER010000178.1:2737-8570 GCA_026391115.1 Bacteroidota bacterium
AAAAATAGGATTTGATATATTAAAAATATTTTTATTAAGACTTTGACTATTTTTTGTAAATGTATATTTATGCATTAAGTGGCTATTTATAATCAGGAAAAACAACTTACGCAAATAGAAAAGGATACTAGTTTTCTTACACTTATTATACTAATTTAGTTCTAAAATCTTTGACTAGATTCATAGTATTATTATTGCTTTATTACCATTTAGTAAGCATTAAATTTCAAATCCCTACATTTGCACTCTACTCACAAAATAACAAGGCAAGTTGTAAGCCCTTTGTTTGTAATAATAATTTTCTTCGCTGATTCAGAACATACAACATCTTTCCAGCTCACACACATTTAAACCATTATAATGGCATTTAAAGATTTAGAACTCATTGCCCCAATCCTTGTGGCATTAAACGAACAAGGATACACTACTCCAACGCCTATACAAGCCCAATCCATACCGCTTATTTTAGAAGGAAGAGATTTACTAGGCTGTGCCCAAACAGGTACTGGAAAAACAGCTGCTTTTGCAATTCCTATTTTGCAATTGCTATACACTAAAAAAACACCTACTCGTGGTATTAGTACTTTAATTTTAACACCAACAAGAGAGTTGGCTATACAAATTGATGAAAGTTTTGCTGCTTATGGTAAGCACACCAAAATATCTCATACCGTAATTTTTGGAGGTGTATCTCAATTGCACCAAACCAATTCTATACGCAGAGGTGTTGATATTTTAATTGCAACTCCAGGTCGTTTATTAGACTTGATGCAACAAGGATTCATTGACCTTAGACATTTGGATATGTTTGTATTGGATGAAGCCGATAGAATGTTAGATATGGGCTTTATTAATGATGTTAAAAAGGTAATTGCAAAGTTGCCAGCGAAACGTCAAACACTATTTTTTAGTGCAACAATGCCACCCGAAATTCAAAGTCTGGCTAATCAATTATTGACTAATCCATCTAAAGTAGAAGTTACGCCAGTTTCAAGCACTGTAGATGCTATTGAACAAAGCTTATATTTTGTAAACAAAGGAGATAAGCCAGATTTGCTCTTATATCTTTTAAAAGATGCAGAATAAAGTTGTAAAAATTTTGCAAAGGCAAAACATACAATCGGCTGCAATACATGGCAACAAATCGCAAAATGCAAGACAAAATGCGTTGAATAATTTTAAAGACGGGACAATCAGGGTTTTAGTAGCTACAGATATTGCTGCTAGAGGAATTGATATTGATGAATTAAGCCATGTGTTTAATTTTGAATTACCCAATGTGCCCGAAACGTATGTACACAGAATTGGTAGAACAGGTCGTGCAGGAAATAGTGGTACAGCTATCACTTTTTGTGATATTGAAGAACGTGGCGAATTAAAGGATATTCAAAAAGTAATTGCCAAAACAATACCTGTGATAGATGAACATCCATTTGCAAAAAATGTAACCACACAAATGCCATTTGTTGTGAAACCTAATAACCAAAGGCATTTTGGCGGAAAGAGTAATAGTCATTTTTCTAGTAAAAGAAATTCTAACCAAAGAAACATACAACATCAAGGTAAATAGAAAACCTATTTTAAAAAATAAAAGGCTTGTTAGTAATAACAAGCCTTTTTAGTAAATACGTTTATTAGCTTTTCAAAAAATATTTCATATACACTAGTATAGTTTCTATAAATTTTATAAATTATTAGTTACAGACTTAGCCATCGAATAAAACCTTAGCAGTATTGCTATCATTCTCCTTACTTCGCAGCCCTAATTTCTATTAAAAAAATGATTGAATTTGTACCAATAATTGCAGCCAATTTGCAATTAAAAGCAACACAAGTTGAAGCTGTATTAACTCTTTTGTCAGAAGGCTCAACTATACCTTTTATTGCACGTTATAGAAAAGATAAAACTGGCAGTTTAGATGAAGTGCAAATTCAAAACATACAAGAAGAAGCTAAACGGTTAAAAGATTTTGCAGATAGAAAAATAGCTATTGAAAAAAGTATTAACGAACAAGGTAAAATGACGGATGCCTTGCAAGAAAAATTAAATACAGCTACAACGCTTTCTCAACTAGAAGATATTTATTTGCCTTATAAACCTAAGCGTAAAACTAAAGCACAAGCTGCAAAAGAAAATGGACTAGAATCATTTGCAATTACTATACTACAACAATCCAATATTAGCTTAATTGAAGAAGCAAATAAATACATTACAGAAACTGTAAAATCTACAGATGAAGCACTACAAGGAGCAAGAGACATTATCGCAGAAATGGTTAATGAAGATGCTGTAATTCGTGCAAAAATGAGAAAGCTATTTGAAGATGAGGCACACATTAAAAGCTCTGTAGTTACTGGTAAGGAAGAAGAAGGTTTGAAGTATAAAGACTATTTTGAATCTAGTCAACTTATTAAAAATATTCCATCACATAGAACCCTTGCAATACTTCGTGGTTTCTTAGAAGGTTTTTTAAAAATGAGTATCGAACCTGAAGAAGAAAAAGCGTTGACTTTGATAGAAGATGTTTATGTAACAGCATCTTTAAACGAAAGTGTAACACAAGTAAAAAAAGCTATTAAAGAGAGTTATAAAAGATTGTTGAATCCAGCAATGGAGACAGAGTCTAGAACATTATTAAAAACTCAGGCAGATGAAGAAGCTATTAATGTGTTTAATGAAAACCTTAGACAGTTGTTATTGAGTTCACCATTAGGTAGCAAAAGAATTTTAGCAATTGATCCAGGTTATAGAACAGGCTGTAAAGTAGTATGTTTAGACGAACAAGGTAACTTGTTGCACAACGATTTAATTTTTGTACATGAGAACAATAGAAAGCAACCTAGCGAATATTTGATTAAAGATTTAGTATCTAAGCACAACATTCAAGCATTTGCAATAGGTGATGGGACTGCAGGCAGAGAAACAGAACAATTTATAAAACAAATACAGTTAAACTTACCTGTATTTATGGTAAACGAAGATGGAGCTTCAATCTATTCTGCTTCAGAAATTGCAAGAGAAGAATTTGGTGACTATGATGTTACTGTGCGTGGGGGTAGGGCAATATCAACACGATGTGAATCAGTTAAGATTAAAAGAAAAACTAGATCAAACTGTTGTGAGTTGTGTAAACCAAGTAGGTGTAAACTTAAATACGGCAAGTAAACATTTGTTAAGTTATGTAAGTGGTATTGGTGTTTCAATCGCAGAAAATATTGTAAAATACAGAACAGAGATTGGCAAGTTTGAAGATAGAAGTCAATTGTTGAAAGTACCACGCTTGGGTGCAAAAGCCTATGAGCAATGTGCAGGTTTTTTACGCATTAATGAAAGTAAACATCCATTAGATAAAAGTGCTGTGCATCCAGAAGCATATAGCATTGTAGAAAAAATGGCAACAGATTTAAACATTGAAGTAAATGAAATTATTGGTAATGAAAAGATGTTGAATAGCATTGATGCTAAAAAGTATATTACAGAAACTATTGGAACTATTACCATTACTGATATTATAAAAGAATTGAAAAAACCTGGATTAGATCCACGTGCAGAGTTAGAAGTATTTGAATTTGCAGATATTTATAAAATAGAAGATGTTAAAGTTGATACCATTTTGCCAGGTATTGTAACCAATCTTACACGCTTTGGTGCATTTGTAGATATTGGTGTAAAACAAGATGGACTGGTACACGTAAGTGAAATTGCACATAAATATATTAGCGACCCTAACGAGGTGTTAAAACTCAATCAAAAAGTACAAGTAAAAGTATTAGAAGTTGATGTTGCCAGAAAGAGAATTATGCTTTCTATTAAACAAACGCAAGAGTTTAAAAGAGATAATAACAGCAAGCCAAATTTTAAAAATAACAAGCCATCAACCCAACCACAAAAAGAATTATCGTTGAATGATGCTTTAAACGCTTTGAAAGGTAAATTTGCCAAGTAGCCAAAACTACTATTTGCCTCATGACAAAAAAAGAATACTCTATTTTATCTCTGCCTGTTATTGTTGGTGCTTTAGGTTTTTTTGTAGATATCTATGATTTATTAGTTTTTAGTATTGTAAGAATAAGAAGTTTGGAAGATTTAGGTATTCCCAAGAATCAGCAAAAGGAGATATTTGAAAATATGGTGAGCTGGCAAATGTTTGGGTTGGTAATTGGTGGTATTTTATGGGGTATGCTTGGCGATAAAAAAGGAAGAAAAAGTGTTTTATTTGGTTCTATTCTAATTTACTCTCTTGCAACTATTGCCAATAGTTTTGTTACAAATGTTTCTACTTACACTTTATTGAGATTTATTGCTGGCTTGGGTTTGGCTGGAGAGCTTGGTGCAAGCATTACGCTTACCAGCGAAATTTTACCTAAAGAAAAACGAGGGTTAGCAGCATCTATCATTGCTACTTGTGGTGTATTGGGTACTATTACTGCTTATATTGTTTTTGCAAATACAAATGGTAACTGGAAATTGTGTTATCAAATTGGTGGTGCTATGGGCTTGTGTTTGTTGTTGTTGCGTGTAAAAGTTTTGGATAGTAAAATGTATGATAGTGCTAAAACATCTCATTTGCAAATGGGTAATTTTCTAATGTTCTTTAACAATAAAAAAAGATTCATCACTTATATCAAATGTATTGCAATAGGTATGCCTGTATGGTTTGTAATTGGCGTATTAATCAATCAATCCAATGAGTTTGCTACTAGATTTAACATACTAGATTTTGATGCACCTAAAGCATTGATGTTGCAGTATGTAGGCTTGGCTTTTGGAGATATGAGTGCTGGTATTTTAAGTAATGTATTTAAAAGCAGGAAAAAAGTATTGTTGTTTTTCTATGCCTTACTCTTTGTTATCATCAATTGTTTCTTTTATTTTAAAGGGGGTGGCAATAGTTTTAATATGTATATCTTTTGCATATTGTTGGGTTTTGCAAGTGGTATTTCTGTTTTATACATTACAATGAGTGCCGAGAATTTTGGTACAAATCTCAGGGCTACAGCAGCTATATCTATTCCCAATTTGGTTAGAGGTACATTGGTATTAATTATATTTCTATTCAAATTTTTAAGAGGAAATACTTTGCTTTCATTCAAAGATAATTTTGTGCCTGCTGCTTGGATTGTTGGTATTATTATTTTGGCATTGGGTTTATGGGCTGCCATTAAAACCAAAGAAACATTTGCTAGCGATATGGATTTTCTGGAAGTGTAATTATACATTAATAATAGTTACTTAATGCTACTGTTCACCATCCTCACAAAATAGAATTAATATTGCAACTATCCAGCAAATATGAAGCAAGCTTTAAAACATTTATTATTCATCATCTGTATTGCTTTCACTAGTAGATGCTTGTCTCAAAACGCTACATTTATTATTTTAGACAATACCAAAAATCTATATAAAGTAACTATAAGTTCAAGTGGTTGCACCAGTACATTTTTAAGTTTTTGCACCAATTTTACTGGCACTCCTTTATCCATTGCATTAGATGGAAATATTTTATATGTTGCCGATAACAAAGGTTTTTTATATAAAAACACCTTAGGTGTAAATGGCACAGCAGGCAACTGTACTAAGTTAGGTAGTTTTCCTATTACTACTGGTATTTATGGATTAACTGTAGGCAATGGTGGTATTGTTTATGCTGCAACTGGAAGCACTATTTTAACCTATAACCCTGCAACAAATGCTTTTGCAACTTTAGGTACTATGCCATCACAATGGACAATTGGTGGCGATTTATTGTTTTATCAAGGCAAACTATATGAAGCTGTTAAGGATGGCACAACTGGCAACAATGCTTTAATTGAAATTGATTTGACCAATGTT
>JAPLER010000178.1:8638-9398 GCA_026391115.1 Bacteroidota bacterium
ATGACTTTTAATGCAGGCACAAGTGTGTTTGGTTTTGCAAGTGTTATAGTACCTTGCCAAAATAATCAATCTTATGCTTTAAGTAGCAATGGGAATACCACAGATATTTTTGCTGTGGATATGGCTAACAAAACCCAAGCGACTACTATATTTTGTTCAGTAAATTATAATGTATATGATGCAGCAAGTGTTGCAGAAACACAAAGTGCTACACCACCTGTAACTGTGCCCTTAAGTTTTAGTAGTTGCACACAAGTAACATATTTAGGAAATGTTTATACCAATAGCACCACTATAAAAGATACTGTAAAAAGTGTATTAGGTTGCGATAGTATTTATCATAATGTAACGATAACAATTGGAAACAATATTGCTACAATACAAACATTAATTTTAAGTGGCTGTAATAATGTTGTATATAAAGGCAATACTTACACAACAAACACTATATTAAAAGACACTATTAAAAGCCTTATGGGTTGTGGCGATAGTATTTATAATGTGGTAAATATTAATATTATAACCCCAAAATCAGACACACTAAATTTATATGATTGTGATAGTGTTTACTACAAAGGAACTTGGTATAATTATCCAACAACAATATATGATACACTAAAAGCTGTTGGAGGTTGTGATAGTCTGAATTTAGTGGTAAATGTGGAGATAGGAATGTATAAAATAGAAGCATACATTCCTACTTGGACTTCTAATTTAGTACCAATAGATTTGATAGTTAAGAAAGTAAATCAATTAATAT
>JAPLER010000178.1:9410-11432 GCA_026391115.1 Bacteroidota bacterium
CAATTAATATATACAGGGGGGAATTCGCCTGAAGGAATTGCGATAAGCAATAATAATGAATATGCAGTAGTAAGTCATCAACATAGTGCTGGAATAGGCATCATAAAAACTAGTACTAATACTTTATGGTCTACAATTCAAACAAGCAGTAATTATACTAAATCTTTTGGTATTTGCTTTAGCCCTAATGATAGTTTTGTATATGTTACTAATACAACAGATGGAACTATAGCTATTGTTGACTTTTTTAGTAAGCAATTAATTAATGAAATAACTGTAGGAACAGGACCAACATCTATTGCTTGTAATGAAAATGGCACAAGATTATACGTAACCAATGCAAATGATGGAACAGTCAGTATTATTAATACTTCAAACTACAACATAATTAAAACTTTAATTACATTTCCTTTTCTTAACGATGCAGATTGCATTTACAATAAAAAAGATAAAAATTTGTATGTATTAAATAGTCGGTGGGGTGTTGAAAGTAAAATTACAGTAATCTCCACTTTAACCAATAAAATAACAGATACAATAAATCTATCAAAAGTTGGGTCAAAAATTTTATTAAATAAAACTGGGAATCTAATTTTTGTTGCAAATTATTGGGATGATTACATAAGTATTGTTGATGTCGCATTAAAAAAAACGGTTGACTCATTCGCTACAGGTGATTCTCCTGTTGGGTTAGATATGTTGAAAGATAACAACACTTTACTTGTTGTTTGTAGCTATGACACTTCTGTTTATCGATATAATTTAAAAAACAAAGTAGTCGAAAAAGTTTATAAAATGCCTAATAGACCAAGAGCATTTGGTAATTTCATAGCATACTTAAAAATTAAAATACAAAAAGATACCCTAAATCTCTCTTCTTGCACAAGTATCACTTACAAAACAAAAATCTATACTTCATCAACTTCTTTTACAGATACAACCAAAAGTTACAGAGGTTGTGATAGTGTTTATACTTTAGTAAATATTAATATCAAGCCAATAAGTACAACTACTAGCACTAATAATTTATCTAGCTGCAAAAGCATTGTTTATAATAGTACTCCTTATAATTCATCAACAGTTTTAAGAGATACAATTAAAAACTTTTATGGTTGTGATAGTGTTTATAATATTACCAATATTGTTATAACGCCTATTAATCCTGCAACAAACATAACAAACTTAAGTAATTGTAAAAGCATCACTTACCAAGGCAATACCTATACAACATCTACAATTTTACGAGACACTGTTAAATCTTATCAGGGTTGTGATAGTATTTACAATGTAGCCAATATTGTAATTACACCTGTAATACCTGTAACTAATACAAACAATTTAAATCATTGCAAACAGATAGTTTATAATGGCAATACTTATACTTTATCAACTGTTGTTAGAGATACTGTAAGGTCGCTTAATGGTGGTTGCGATAGTGTTTATAATATTGTAAACATCAATATCAACCCTATAACACCAACCAATACCAACTTAAGCTTTAGCGATTGTAAACAAGTTGTTTATAAGGGTAAAACTTACACTTCATCCACTGTTGTAAAAGATACAACAAAGTCTTATCAAGGTTGTGATAGTATTTATACTGTAGCTGCTATTACTATTAAATCTATTTCTCCTAAAACCAATACTGTTAATTTTAGCCATTGCAAACGTATTGTTTATAATACCATTTCTTACACTTCATCAACCATATTAAAAGATACTCTTAAAAGCGTGCAAGGTTGCGATAGTATTTACAATATTGTAAACATTACTATTACACCTATTATTACTACAAACTATATTACTGTTTTAAGCAATTGTGATAGTGTGGTGTTTAGAGGTATTACTTACTTTAACTCAGCTAGTGTTAGTGATACTTTAAAAAGTTATCAGGGTTGCGATAGTATTTATAATATTCATAATATTATCATACAACCTAAACCTACTATTACAGTTACAAAAGATATTTATGTGTTGCCCAATACACCTATAACACTTACTCCGAATTATACTCAAGATGAT
>JAPLER010000335.1 GCA_026391115.1 Bacteroidota bacterium
GTTTGAGCTAGCACACCTTCAATTGCATCACGTACATAGTTTGCACTATTGTATGTAACTGTAATGATTGTAACTAAAGGATTTGCTTGATTCATTAAAGTGATAAAATTTCTTTGTAGCTACTTTTTAAGTTACTCAAACCAAAGTGCTGTTGCAATAACTTTTTATTCATTTCAACATCAATTTTTACTGTTGAAAATGTTTTATACGATTTTTCAGTTAGCTTGAAAATTTGAAAACCTTTTTGCTTCAAAAATTTGTATAAATTATTACTTTCAAACATATATACCTTGCTGCCTTGCCACAATAGTTGCATAATATTTCCCCAGGCTTGTGAACGATTATGTGGCATTAATGCAAATTCTGTTTTCGCTAAAATATTCTCACAATAATCATTAGTTTCAATTAGCTCTGTTAATCCAATGAAGTTATTTCCAAATTTTAGATTGCCAGCATGTATTACTTGTATTGTATAGCTTTTATTTGCACCATATGGTAATGGGCAATAAATTTTTTGAGTAATAGTTTGTGGTAAAATGTTTTTTATAGTATAAATATGATGATTGTTTTTGGAGGCCGAATTGCCCAATAAAATATCTTTTCCTTTTAACTCTATATTTTGGTTTACTACATTTTCAAATATACCATAAGTAAAATACTTGAATTGAACTGTAGCTTTTAATAATGGCTTTACTAAAGTAAAATCATCTACTGAATAATGAGCTATATAATCTATCTTTTTTAAGAAGTTAAGTTTGATTTTACTTGTTTTTTTTTTGAAGAAAAACTGTTTAAATTTACCCAAATAGTGATTAACAATATCTAATCTATATTGTTGTAATTTGGTATAAACTTCTGGCAAACTAAAAGCATCAGCCCCCCAAAAAAACCATACTATTTTTTTATTACTAATATCAAATTTGTTTAAGTATTCAATTACTTCATTACTCAAAAAATGTATGTATATAGTTGAAGACTTTATAACTAGGTCATTGATGAAATTATTGTCATTATTAAGCTTTTCGACTATTGTAAAATTATTTGTAAGTTTAGTTTTGTCTATTACTTGACCTGTCATTTGCTCGCCATAAATTACAAATTGATGATTTGTTGTTGCATCAATTTTTTTTGCTATTTCTGCAAACATTTGAATGAAACCACTATTTACGGCCAAGTGCAATTTCACTGCTTTATATTAATATTTAAATTGCTATAATTATATTCACTCCAAAAGTTTGTACCTGACTTCTGAAAAAGATATTTTAAAGCTTTACCAAGATTGTCCATAAAATATTTTTTTACAGCAAATGCTTTTTGAATATTCCCTCGGAGAGACTCTTGCTTGAACAATCTATAAATTAGTTTGTAATAGAACGGTTTTAATCTTTCTTTTTCAAAATAATTGAAACTTTCATCCTCAAAAATATTGCTCTTTATAAATACAATGTTTTGTTGCAATTGATTGTTATAGCTAATTTTTTTTGATGCTTGATTATTTGTTAATCTCCATAAACAAATTGGATTAGTTAGTACTAAAACATTTGTTTTTTTTAGCAAACGTAATCTTAAATAAGTGTCAGCATTTGCATAGCTTTCATCAAAAAATATTTCTTTTAAAAAGCTTGTCTTAAAGATATTATTTGCCAAGCTTGAGTTTAAAAAACCACCACCAAAATATTCTAAATTATACCCATCTTTGCTGTTTATTTCGAGTGGTCCAATAAACTTTGGATTTTCAGTTTTTACAATTGCGAAGCCACAATTTTTATATAATTCTATTTCTGTTACGGCTAATTCTATTCCTCGGTTTAAAGCAATATCATCACCATCTACAAAAACAATATATTCTCCTTTTGCCAAGCTAATTGCTTTATTCCTGTTTTTGTATTCCGTTAAATTTTTATCATTCCTTATGGCAATAATTCTCTCGTCTTTGTATTGCTGAATAATGTTCCAAGTTTCGTCTGTGCTGCAATCATCTATTATAATATACTCAAAGTTCGTGTAAGACTGAGATAACACACTTTTAATAGTTTGATGAATGAATCTTTGAGAATTATAGGCAACAGTAACTATTGAAATTATTGGTGCTTCAGCAATAATCATTTAACTAAAGGTAAATTCGTGACGATAGAATTTTTCAATATTTTGCTTATACACTTTACTGCTATACAAATCTGCACAAATATCAAATTGTTGTTTTTGATATTGAGTAAATGAAATGTTGTCTGCATTTAATATTTGAATGTCATTTACAATATTGTTCTGCAAAAAATCTTCATTATAGACTGCAAAAGAAATGGCACCACTAAAAACAGGCTCAATATAATATCCATCTAAACCTTCACCAAATGTTAAAGACCACTTTGCTTTACTAATTAAATCTTTAAATTGAGAATATGTTAAACCTTGTATTTGCTGCAATTGCAAGCCTTTTATTTCTTTTAATTTATTTATAATTTCTTCTTTTTCAGGTCTATTGTCAGGAGAATAAACTAGTAAGTTTTCTTTATTAGTTTTAGTAACAAAGTTGTAATTTTCTGGACTTATCCAAACAGAAAGTTTATGTAATGATACTCCAAAATAATCTCTGTAATATTTAGTACAATATTGTTGGTGTGCAGTTGTTATTGTTACAAATGAAAAAATATTTTTAATGTTTTCAACTTCTTCTTTGGTTGGCATTAGTTTTATATTCTGATTCATAATATTGTAATGCACAGTAGAAATATTATGTAAAAAAGTGAGTTCTTGAGATGATAAATTTTGACAAATATAACTTGACAAAAAATCTGGTGTATGAATGATAATTTCTTCTAGTTTATCAAAATGATGTATAACTTGATTAAAACTATAGACGTTAAAACTGTTTTCTATGTTGTCATATTTTAACAACAAATTATCTTGCGAGTGTGTGCAAACAATAACACCAACTTCACTGTTACCGTTATATATTTTTTTTGTTTCCTCTGCAATTGAAAGTATTGAAATAACGCCACCACTCATTGTTTCTTTTCCTGTAAACCTGTCGGCACCAGGGACAATAAAAATGATTAACTTCTTAATTTCTCCTGAAAATTCTTTGGCAAATGATGCGGCTTGAACTGGCTTAATTTTTTTTTCTCGAGCAAGCTTTTGCCTGTGCTCTTTATATTTTATAAACCTGTATATATTTTTTATAACCTCTTTCAAAACTATTGATTCTTTGTAATAATATTATCTAAAATTCTCGAAAATTTTGCAGCACCATATTTATTTAAATGATCATTATCATAAAAATCTTCTTTCTTATAAGTTGTATCTGTTGACCAGTTATAATAAACACAATTGTATTTGTAGCATAGCTGTTTAATAATAGAATCACTGGTACTTAAAATCTTTTTATTGAAATATTGATTGTAAGTTATGTAAGTTGGCGTTGCAACAAAATATAGTTTAATTTTTTTAGTACTTAGTTTAGTCAATAAATTTTCGAGTATAGTTATGTTAATAGCTATATTTTTTTGCTTTATCAAATTTGAATGATCTTTAAACTTTAGTTTTCCTAAAGAATCATTAATTCTTGCTTCTAAGTTTGTTGAGTCCATTGCTAGAAAACCATACATATTCATAGTTCCAACACTTTCCTCATCTAACTGCTTAAAATGATTTTTGGCTATTGCAAAAACCCTTTGGGGTGTTAGTAAAGCTATTAAACTATAATTTTTTATATCAAAATAATTGAAGTTGTAATTTTGTATCCCCCAAAAATGATAGTATGCATAGGTTCTAATTTTTTCTCTACTATCATTCATATCGTAATATAAACTAAAGTAAGGAATTGTAAAAACCACATTCTTTAAACTTGGTAAATTATCTATTTGTTGTTCTAACAATCTAGCATCAAAATATAAACTTTGACTTGCATTTGCAAGATTTATAGTTGGTATTGAAAACTCTTTTGGATTAATACCATATAATGCTTGTGATGATCCAAGTATTACAGTTTCTATTTGTTTGCCTGCAAATTTTATTGCTTTTTTTTTAATTGTATAAGAATTTGGAATCTGTTTCAATTTAAATTCCACGTACAGGAAGCAAATGATAATAGGCAATGAAAAAACTAAAGTTTTAAGAATAAATTTCTTCATTAAAATTGAAAATATATAAACTCTCTTTTTTCAAAAACTCCTAAAAAAATGATTGCTAAAACTAAAGAATAGTATGTTGCCCAGCGTAAATAAATTGGTTTAGTTGCTAAAGTATTTCTCAAACTTTTTTGCCCTTGTAATGTGTGTATTAATTCCAAGAAAATTATCAATCCAAAAGATAAAGCAATTTGTATTTTATTAAAACCAATAACTCCAAAATCAATTTTGTGTATAGCAATTGCTTTTGAAACTTCTTTCCAGATACCTGTAAACAGTGATTTTAAATAGTAAACGCCATCAGAAATTGTTTTTACTCTAAAGAAAATCCAAGCTAGCATTACTAAAATGAAAGTTGAAAGGATGTTTAGTAAATTTAGAACTTTACTTGAGGCTACATTCTTTCGAACAGGTAATATTTTATTTTTTA
>JAPLER010000229.1 GCA_026391115.1 Bacteroidota bacterium
GAGAAAGTGGTGGTGGAGTAAACTACCCCTAACCCCTTCAAGGAAGGGGAATAATAAAAACCCTCGAAGCATTGCTTCGAGGGTTTTTATTTAAAACACTTTATTCTTTTTTTCGTTATAGATATTGGAACAATCTTTGCCTTAAGGGCTTAGCACTAAAAGAACTATAAACCAAATTACTCGGATAGAGCCTTTCTATCAACTTAATTTACACTAAAATTTCCTATTGTAATGTGTAAGGGTTTACTTTGAAAAGTAATTAAAACACAAGCACAATATGGCAATCAATTTTAACACCATTTCCTGGGCAGCTAATGCAGTTATTTACGAGGTTAATATTCGTCAATATACAACAGAAGGAACGTTTAATGCTTTTGCCAAACACTTACCACGATTAAAAGATATGGGTGTTGATGTTTTATGGTTAATGCCTATAACGCCTATTAGTGTTGTAAAACGTCAGGGAAAATTGGGCAGTTATTATGCTTGTTCTTCTTACACAAAAATTAATGAAGAGTTTGGTACAATTGACGATTTTAAAACCTTAGTAACTCAAGCACATCAATTAGGTTTAAAAGTAATAATAGATTGGGTAGCCAACCACACAGGTTGCGACCACGAGTGGACAGAAACGCATCCATCGTTTTACCGCCTTGATCAGCAAGGCAACTTTACAGAACGCAATGGCTGGAAAGATGTAATAGATTTAAACTATAATAACACTGCTACAAGAACAGCTATGATTGGTGCTATGCAATACTGGATAAGCGAATGTGATATTGATGGTTTTAGATGTGATATGGCACATCTTGTTCCTCTTGATTTTTGGGTTGATGCAAGGCAAGAATGTGATGCCGTAAAACCATTGTATTGGCTGGCAGAATGTGATGAACCCACTTACTTAAATGTGTTTGATACTAGCTATGCCTGGAACTGGATGCACGAAACAGAAAAGCTGGTAAAAGACGAAAGTAATGTATCGAATATTTATAATATTCTACACAATTATAGCAACCAAACCAATAAAGCCACCAAACTTTTTTTTACAAGCAATCACGATGAAAACAGTTGGAATGGCACAGAATATGAAAAATATGGGTATGCTGCTAAAGCCTTTGCTGTGTTTAGTTTTACGTGGCAGGGCACCCCATTAATATATAGTGGGCAAGAACTACCTAATAAAAAAAGATTACAGTTTTTTGATAAAGATGAAATTGGATGGAATAATGATTTGCAATTGGAAATATTTTATAAAAAGTTAGCAACATTGCATAAAACAAATGCTATTGGTATGGGCGAAACTTTTATTTTACCAACAGAAAATAATGTGATGGCTTACTTAAGAAAATATAACAATGATGTGGTTTTAGTGGTGCTAAATTTAAGTAAGCACGATAGAGTACAAATATGTGTTAAACACCAATGGTTAAAAGGATTGTTTAGTAATGTATTTAGTGGAATGCAGTTTTCTTTTAATGAAGAAGTTAGTTTTGAATTGATGAAAGGCGATTATTTAGTATATAAAAGTTTTTAAAACAACCTTTTCGTTGCAGATTTTTTTTTTTAATAATATATTTCAAATACCTTTAACGCATATTTTTCTAACAATATAATTGCTTATGTCAAATCCTTCAAAATCAGTAGTTGCAGTAATTTTAGGTGGTGGTGCTGGTACAAGATTATCGCCTTTAACAACTAGTAGAAGTAAACCTGCAGTTCCTATAGCAGGTAAATATCGTTTGGTTGATATTCCTATCAGTAACTGCATTAATAGTGGCATTAATAGAATGTTTGTATTAACGCAGTTTAACTCTGCTTCGTTAAATCAACATATTAAAAACACTTATCACTTCAGTGCTTTTAGTACAGGCTTTGTAGATATATTGGCAGCAGAGCAAACGCCAGATAATTCTGGTTGGTTTCAAGGAACAGCAGATGCAGTGAAGCAATCTTTAAGACATATATCTACTCTTGATTTTGAATATGTATTAATACTAAGTGGCGACCAGTTGTACCAAATGAATTTTGTAGAAATGTTGGATGCTCATAAAAAAAATGGAGCAGATATTTCTATAGCCACTATTCCTGTAAATGAAAAAGATGCCCCAGAATTTGGTATTATGAAAACCAATGATGAAAGCATTATCACATCATTTGTAGAAAAACCAAAGAAAGATATTTTAAGTGATTGGACTAGCGATACAGGCGAAGAGATGTTGAAAGAAGGCAAGCCTTATTTAGCATCGATGGGTATTTATATTTTTAATAAAAATGTGCTAAAAGAATTATTAAATGACAAACACCCTCACGCAACAGATTTTGGTAAGGAAATTATTCCAAACTCAATTCTGGATTATGTTGTAAGCAGCTATCAATACAATGGCTACTGGACAGATATTGGAAATATTTATTCTTTTTTTGAAGCCAATTTAGAATTGACTGACGATATACCTAAATTTAACTTATTTGATAATGCTAAAGCTATTTATAGTAGAGCAAGAATGTTGCCTCCTGCTAAGATTAGTGGTACTACTTTAGAGAAATCGTTAATTGCTGAAGGTTCTATAATATCTGCAAGTAGATTAGAAACCTGTGTTGTGGGTATTCGTGCAAGAATTGGACATGGTACAACAGTTAACAGCAGCTATATTATGGGTAACGATTATTATGAAACACTTACCCAAATGGAAGAAAATAAAGTCAACAATATTCCTTTAATGGGCATTGGCGAAAGGTGCTTTATTAAAAATGCTATTATAGATAAAAATTGTAGAATAGGTAATGATGTTAGAATTAATGGGGGTTCACATTTAGCCAATTTTGAACATGAGTTATACTCTATAAAAGATGGTGTTGTTGTTGTAAAGAAAGGAGCTATCATACCGAATGGATAGTTGATAGTTTTACCTATTACAAATGAAACGAACAGAAGTTATACAAAATAAAATTTATACGCTTGAGAGTTTAGAAAAACAGCTAGCTAGCTGGCGTGTGCTTGGTAAAACTGTTGCTTTTACCAATGGTTGTTTTGATATTTTGCATCAAGGTCATATTTTTTCATTATCACAAGCAGCACAAGAAGCAGATTATTTAATTGTAGCTATTAATAGCGATGATAGTGTAAAACGATTGGGCAAAGGAGATAACAGACCTATAAATGATGAACATAGCAGGGCTTTGCTAATGGCAAGCTTGGCTATTGTAGATGCTGTAATTATTTTTAATGAAGATACGCCTAGAGAAGTTATTTGCAGAATTTTACCTGATTTACTTGTTAAAGGCGGTGATTATACCATTGAACAAATCGCTGGTGCAAAAGAAGTTATTGCAAATGGTGGCAGAGTAGTTATTAATAAAATAGTGGAAGGATTTTCTACTTCAAATATCATTAATAAAATACTACATAAATAGTAAATAGTTGATTTTTAATACAACAAAAAAGGTGTTGATTGCTCAACACCTTTTTTCATTTGATTATTGCTTTGAAAATGTGGAAGTAAAATTATTTTCTGATGTAATAATATTTATCAGATAAATGCCCTTTGGAAAGTTGCTTATATCTATAGTATTATTACCCAAACATAGATGCTGCTCTTTTAATACTTTACCTAAATAATCAACAAATAATATTTTACCACTGCCTACCAATTGGTCAAATTTTATGTTAATGAACGAGTGTGCTGGATTTGGGTAAATTGTAAATTTATTGAGTGACGATACTGAATTACTGATCCCTTTTGAAGAACAAGATACTACGTTCATAGTTATTGTTCTTTTACTGCTACAGCCTTTGTTATTGTTGTAAGTATAATTTACTGTGCCTGCTCCATTTGTTGAGCCTGTATTTAAAACACCAGAACTATTAATAGTAAAAGTTCCAGAGCTACTCCATACACCGCCAATTGGATTACCCACCAAAGTAAAGGTTCTATTTTTACATACACCTCCTGCTACTTGTGGACTTGGTGTATTGGGTGCATAAACTATTGTTGGCATTGCAGGTATAGCATTCACAGTTATATTCTTTGTTGTATAACTTGTACAGCCAAATATATTAGTAGCAGTGCACTTGATTGTAGCAACTCCAGCACTTGTACCAGTTACTAAGCCTGCATTTGAAACAGAAGCCCTACCTGCAATACTACTCCAAGCCAGTGTAGTGCCTATTGGTAGATTTGTTGTATTGCTAAGCTGAATATTTGAACCAACACAAACATTAGTGCTACCTGTAATAGAATCTAAATTGGGCAAACCAGCAACATTGAAATTAGTTGTAGCTACACTACTGCAAATACCTCTTGTTACTGTATAATTTATAACAGATGAACCAAATCCTACAACAGTAACCTGACCAGAATTTGAATTAATTGTCACTACATTATTATTACTGCTACTCCATACACCACCACTTGTTGCGTTGCTCAACATTGCTTTTGCACCCATTGGTCCACAACTGTAATTTGTGCCAGTTATAGAACCTAAAGTAGCAGATGTATTAACAGTTGTAGTATCTGTTGCAGAAGCACCGCTGTAACTAGCATCGGTATAGCCAATGATATATGTGCCACTAGAAGATGGATAAGTTGTTATTGTTGTAAAATAAGTAAGTGTTAAAGATGGGAATGCAGCAATAACAGCAGTTTCAGATTCAAATGCGTTACTGCTTTCACCTGTTAAAACGCCGCTATTTGCAAACATTATATAGTATTCTCCATTAGCTTGTCGTACATATGCATCTGCCAATGTATCTACAATATAATAGTAACCTCCAGCTGGAGTTCCACCTGTAATTATGCCACCAGAACAAGCACTTCTATGTGTAGTAGTTCTAATTGGTGTTCTTATGGTTGTGGCACCACGTATAGAACGAATATCTGTTTCGGTACCAGCAACTAATTCATCATAAAACAATACATTTATTTCTGTACCTAATGGCACACTGTAATATTCAGCTTCACCTCGTCTGTAAGTGTAGCTTGCATTAAATTGAATTTTATCCCAATAAATAATGTTGTTATAGGCATAAAATAAAGTATCACTACTCCAGGAAACTGCTTTGTACCCCCCTATTCTACTTGTATCTACAACACTGCTACTCCAAGTGTTTTTTACTGTTCGGCTTATTTCAAAATGAATGGGATATTCGTGACCGAGTGTTGCATTATAAAATGCACCAACAGCAACAATGGTATCTTTACTTACAAGACCAATATCTGTAATAGAAATTAAGGAAGATGTAGAATTATAGATTGGCTCACTGGAAACCGACCAGCTTGTATTATTGAATTTTGCTTTATACATTCCTCTAGATATAGGGGTTGTACTTGCATTATAATTTACACCAATATATGCTACTACAAATCCACTATCAATAGTCATTTCAATATCGTTCACATTAACATCTTGCCCTATACTTGCTGCATTTATTAATAGTTGCTGCCAAGTAGAACCTCCATTTAAACTATAAAATACACCACCTTTATTGTTGCCAATAAGCTGTTTATAACCAGCCATTACAATTTGATTATTACTACCGCCAATAGCAATTGAACTTACCACTGCACCAGTAAGGTTATATGGAGCATTATTAGCATCTAGTAGCTGTGTCCAAGTATTACCTTTGTCATTTGTTTTATATACCCTGTTATTACCTACATAAGCAGTATCTCTGTTAATCATTTCACAACTATAATAAGGAGCTCCATCATTATTTGGGAAAATAGCTTTGCTCCAGGATTTTGAAACTGTATTATAGTTTTCTACATAACGAATACCACTTTTACTTGCTAACCAACCAAAGTCTTTAGCAGCATTCATATCAAAGTCTTTTACTTGAACAGCATTAATCCCTTCATCAACTTCAGTAATTACACTGCCACTGTTTTTTGTAATGCCTAAGCCTTGGTCTGTTGTAAGTAACAATACTCCACCTGTTGTTGGATGATTTTTTATGAAGAATACTGTACCATCATTAGGATGTGTTTGAAAACTAGTATTACCAAAATTAAACCAGCTACCATTATTGCCATTATTGGTATTATAAGCACTACCAAAATACACATAATAATTACCTGCACTTACTGTTCTAAACTCAATGTTAGTGCCACTAGTACCAGAGATACCAATAGCATTAACCACATAAGTAGATGAGAAGCTGCTTGCTTTTGCCATTTGTTTATTAGCATCATTACCTCCAATAAAAACAGTACCATCATTATACACTGCCATAGCAGCCCATTGAATACTTGAATTTAAAGTTGATAAAGTATTTACTGTAGTTGAAGCAGGATTAATACCTGTAGATATATTACCTCCAAACTCAACAGCCTGAGGATCGTTGCCAGCTCTAAATAAATATAGTTTGTCATTTTTACCAACAACCAAATTGGTGTAAGACTGTCCAGAAATAGTTGTTGTAGAATAACTAACCAAGTTTCCTGAGGCATCTAAAGAACCTGAGTAAATGATATTATTGGGGTTTGCCATACCTAATGCAAAAAATTTATTACCAACAATAGCAATATCTGCAATACCATTTAATGAAGGAACTGCAGTTGCACTAGATGAACTTGTGCTAGCCGAATAAACAGTACCTAAGCTAGTTTATTGATACCACTTCCATAGCCAGAAGCAGAGCTAGCGGCATTTAAAACTTTAAAACTATCAATAGTTGTAGCTGCACCTGAAGTAGGGATAACCACTGTAGTGTAAAAAATAGAGTTGGCACTTTGTGTAGCAATAAACACACGAAAACTGTCTGTGGATGTGCCTACTTGCCCCCCAACAATTGTACTAATAGAACCACCAAAAACGCCTTCAACATTGGCTACAGTTTGTGCATTAACTTTTAGTATTACTACAAAAAAAGCTAAGAGGGTAATTAGTTTTTTCATACTTATTTATTTTAGGGTAAAATTGCAAGGATAGTAATTTGCAGCAATCACCCAAAAGTATGAATTTGAGTTGTAAATAATATTTTTAGCTAAAAAATGAAAAGAAATAATGGCTTTAAGGATTACCAAAGCCAACACTTTTACTTAGCAATAGCAATCTTTACTTTTTTATTTTTTATCTTTTCATCTTTTACTAATTCCATTGCAGCACCAAGTTTATTTTTTTTAATAGCAACAAAAGAGAAGAAATCTTTAACGTGTATTAAACCAATATCTTCTTTTTTAAGTTGTCTTTTTTACCTGCACCTATAAAAACTGTTGACCAACTTGGTTTTGGTGGTATTGTAGCTTGTTTTGGCAATGTTATAGCAGCCATTGATTGATCTACAAATGGAGGTAAATATTCATCTTTACCTAAAATTAAAACTACATCTCCGCTGGCTTCCATTCTTGCTGTTCTGCCATTACGGTGTGTAAAAATATCTTCGGTATGTGGTAATTGCTGGTGAATGATATAACGAATATTAGCAATGTCTAAACCACGAGAAGCCAAATCAGTTGTTACCAAAACATAAACAGTTCCGTTTGCAAATTTGCATAAAGCACTATCACGCTCTTGTTGCTCCATTGCACCGTGGTAGAATTCATTAACAATACCCATTTGAGCCAAATGCTTACTGGTTAATTCTACAGCATCTCTATGATTACAGAATATAATGGTTGACTTATCTCCTTGCATACATATTAATCTAAACAAGGTATCCATTTTATCATCGCTGCCACTCAATAATTTTTTAATGGTTAATTTCTCTTCTGACTTTTGTTCATTGCTTAAAAAATTAAGTTTTACCTCGTTGCTTAAGCCAATAAAATCTGGTATAGCTTCTGTTAAAGTGGCTGATGTTAATAGCCTGCTTTTAATTTGGGGTAAAGAACCAATAATAAAACTTACTTCTTCGGTAAAACCAGTTTCCATAGTTTTATCAAACTCATCCAACACAAGGGTTTCGATAGTATCTACAGTAATACTACCTCTACGAATATGATCTGCAAGGCGACCAGCAGTACCTACAATTACAGTAGGTGCTTCTATTAAATTATTTTCTTCTGTTTCTCGTTTATGTCCTCCATAGCAACTTGTAATTTTTAACCCTGTTCCCATTTCTTTAAACACTTTTTCGATTTGCTGTGCTAACTCTCTTGATGGTACTATTATAAGGGCTTGTGTTATTTTAAGCTGGGCATTAATTTTATCTAACAAAGGCAATAAAAAAGCAAGTGTTTTGCCCGAGCCAGTATCTGACAACAACACAACATTGCTATTGTTTGCACTAGCATCTATTGCTGCCAATTGCATTTCATTTAAAGCCTTAATATTTAGGTTTTTTAATATAGTTTCTACAGAATAATTATTATGTTGCATAGCTGCGAATGTAGTGAGATTGAATTTGCCTCAATTTTTAACAATATATTTGGATTTATTTTTTGTTCGTTTTATTTCTGTATATACTGTCTGTGTTGTATTTGCATAAACTCAAAATATCTTAACAGTAATACTTTTTAATGTGCATCACTATATTATGATATATAAGAAAAGACGAGA
>JAPLER010000323.1:0-3398 GCA_026391115.1 Bacteroidota bacterium
TCACAAACCAGAGACCGTTTTTATTTATTCAGTAAAGACCGGGTTATCAAGAAAAAATTTTCTCACTATACAAGTTTGCCACAATGACTAATGAGAAAGATTTCAATGGCAATCTGCTCTCAGATGAAGAGCGTTTAACAAAAGTTGGAAAATTCCTTCGCAAAACATCTATTGATGAATTACCACAATTGTTTAATGTATTAAAAGGCGATATGAGTATTGTTGGTCCTCGACCTTTATTAATTGAGTATTTGGAAAAGTATGATAATGAACAAAAGTTGAGACATACTGTAAAGCCAGGAATTACTGGCTATGCACAAGTAAAAGGTAGAAACAATATTACTTGGCAACAAAAGCTTGCTTACGATACATATTATTCAAAAAATATCAATCTTAATTTAGATTTTAAAATACTTTTTTTAACTGCTAAAACAATTTTTGATTCAGAAAGTGTTTCAAAAAAAGGCTTTGCAACTTCTGATAAATTTTTAGGCAATGAATAAAATAGCAATTATAGGTGCAGGTGGTTTTGGAAGAGAAGTAAAGTGGTTAATAGACTGTATTAATACAGCCAATCCAACTTGGAGTTTTATTGGATACTATGATGATGATTTAACATCTAGAAGAGATATTCCAGAATTTTTATTGCTTGGAAAGATTGAAGAAATTAATACTATTGAAGAGCCGCTTGCTTTGGTTATAGCAATAGGCAAACCTTCAATTAAAGAAAAAATACTAAACCAAATAACCAATAAAAATATTTTCTTTCCAACATTAATTCATCCGACAACAATTGTTGGCAATGATGTTAAAATTGGTACTGGATGCATTATTTGTGCAAATAATATTCTTACATGCAATATAGAATTGCATCAATTTATAACTTTAAATTTAGCTTGCACTATTGGTCACGATACACTCATACAATCATATACTTCAATAATGCCAACTGTAAATGTATCTGGCGAAGTAACGATTGAAAAAAATGTTTACATTGGTACTGGTGCAAAAATAATAAATCAAATTTCTATAGGTGCTAATAGTATAATAGGTGCTGGTGCAGTTGTTACTAAAAATATACCTGCTAATGCTACTGCTGTTGGCGTTCCTGCAAAAGTAATTAAGTAATTTTTTGCAGAATGCACTAGAATTTTAACATTTTAACACACAGTTAATATTAAATTAATTGAATGGTAATTTATATATCATTTAACAATAAGATAACTAGCTTAGTCACTTCAAGGCTGATACTTTAGCACTTTAATCATTCTTTTTTTAAGTGTCACTAATCAAATCAAATAGTAAAGTTTGGCTTCTTGCTCCAGATATTGGTGAAGAAGAAATGCAATATGTAAAAGATGCATTTGAGACAAATTGGGTAGCCCCTTTAGGTCCAAATGTAGATGGATTTGAGGATGAACTTTCTTCTCTATTTCATAATAAAAAAGTACATCTATTGAGCAGTGGTACAGCTGCAATACATCTGGCACTGCAAGCATTAAATGTACAGCAGGATGATGTTGTGCTATGTCAATCCTTCACTTTTGCTGGGAGTGCATTTCCTATTTTATACCAAAAGGCAACACCAGTATTCATTGATAGCGAGAAACAAACTTGGAACATTGACCCAAATTATTTGGAAGAAGCTATTTTACACTACCAAAAAAAAGGAATTCAGCCTAAAGCTATTATCCCAGTTCATTTGTATGGTATGCCAGCTAATATGAACGATATTTTATCATTATCAATAAAATACGAAATTCCAATTATTGAAGATGCTGCTGAAGCCATGGGAAGTATTTATTATGATGAGCAGTGTGGTACAATTGGAGATATTGGAATTGTTAGTTTCAATGGAAATAAAATAATTACAACAAGTGGTGGTGGTGCTATTATAAGTGCTAGTAAAAAAGTAAATGAATATGTGAAATACCTTTCAAATGCAGCAAGAGAAAATTGCCATTACTATCTACATAATAATATTGGATACAATTATAGAATGAGTAATGTACTTGCAGGAATTGGCAGAGGGCAATTGAAAAATTTGGATAAAAAAATTGAAGCAAAAAGATTCATTTATAGTACTTACAAAGCCATACTTTCTGATGTGGATGGAATAACATTTTTGGATGAACCTGATAACTCTTTTTCTAATAGATGGCTTACTAATGTTACCTTTTCTAAAGAAATATTGGAGAGAATTTCTTTAGAAAAAATAAAAGCGAATTTTGATAAACTAAATATTGAAACTCGTTTTTTATGGAATCCAATGCATCTGCAACCTGTGTTTAAGAATGCAAAATATTTTGGCTCTAATGTTAGTGAGGACTTATTCAAATCTGGCTTGTGCCTACCAAGTTCAACATCTCTAGAAATTGATGAGATAGCTGAAGTTGCCAAAATTTTAAAGGGAATGGTATATGCTTAGACGAATTAAAGTTAGACCATATTATCTTGTTTTTTTGCTGGATATTTTCTTAATAGCAATAACATTTTTAACTGCTACTATTTATCACAATAGAAATTTAGCAGTAAAAAAATTCGTTGATACTAATTTATTAACTAAGACTTTTATTCATATTCTAATAGCAGTGTCATTATGGCTATTTTTTAAAATTAATAAGCGTATAATCAAGCACTATAGGGCAACTGATTTTGTTAGGCTTATTGGTGTTATTTTTTTACTTCACTTGTTAAGTTTAGGTGTAGATTATGCTTATAAAACACCTAATATTAAGTTTGGATTTGTGGCTTTGATTGAAAGTTTTTTTGTTTCAACTGTTGCTTTAATTGTTATACGATATGCAATTTCATTTCTATACGAAAAATTCATTTTCTTTCACAACCAAACGCCACTTAAAAAAGTATTGATTTATGGTGCTGGAGAAAGAGGTACTATATTAAAAAAAAGTATAGAATCAGCAATACAAAAAAAATATGCAGTTGTTGGTTTTATTGATGACGATAAGAATAAAGTTTCTCACTATTTAAGTGGAATAAAAATATATTCTCGCCAAGAGGCTTTTCAACGATTTATTCAGACAGAAAAAGTAAATCGAATAATTATAGCTACAAATAAAATTAATCCAAAACATAAAAGCAATTTCATAAAACTTGTATTGCCTTATAAAATTAAAGTCAAGCAAATTGATGCTCTAACAAATTGGTATGATGATGATTTTAACTACAACAAACTTGCAAATATTAATATTAATGATTTGATGGAGAGGGAAGCTATTGTAGTAAATAATCAATTGATAAGTGAAAATTTAATTAATAAAACTGCATTTGTTACAGGTGCTGCCGGTTCAATTGGAAGCGAATTGGTTAGAAAATTAATAGAAAATAAGTGCGAATCAGTTGTGTGTATTGATTTTTCTGAATCAGCTTTATATGAA
>JAPLER010000323.1:3432-11278 GCA_026391115.1 Bacteroidota bacterium
ACTACTCAGTTTTATTTTGAACTAGCCGACATTAGAGATAAAAATTATTTATATTTTCTGTTTTCTAAATATAAACCTAATGTACTTTTTCATGCAGCAGCCTACAAGCACGTTCCATTAATGGAAGAATTTCCATGGCAAGCTATACAAACCAACGTAATAGGAACTTGGAATGTTGCTAAGCTTGCTATAGAATTTGAATTGGATAAGTTTATTTTAATATCTACAGACAAGGCTGTGAATCCTTCCAGTTTAATGGGAGTTTCTAAACGATTAGCTGAAATTATTGTTAGATCTCTATCAAGTGAGTTCGTTCATACAAAATTTTGTATAACTCGATTTGGAAATGTATTAGGATCTAATGGAAGTGTTATGCCTTTATTTAGAAAACAAATCATTCAAGGTGGACCTGTAACCATTACACATCCAGATATGGAACGTTTTTTTATGACGATACCTGAAGCTTGTAGTTTGGTTTTAGAAGCATTTGCTATGGGGCGTGGAGAAGAAGTGTTTGTATTTGATATGGGCAAACCAGTTAAAATAAAAGACCTAGCATTTAATATGATAAGACTTGCTGGTTTTGAACCAGAAATGGATATTAGAATAAACTATACTGGAATTAGAAAAGGAGAAAAGTTAACTGAAGAAATTTTTAGTGATAAAGAGACACTATTACCAACACACCATAAAAAAATATTTATAAGTGGCGAAAAAAAATATAGTGATCAAATAGCATTAAAAATTGTATCGCAACTCTCCAATGTTTATAAATACGATGCGTCGATATATAGAGAATTATTAAACAACGTTCTAAAAGAAGCAGAAAGCAGATTAGAAAACAAGAATATATTAAAAGCTATTTAAATGAAATATACATCAATAAAGCTTATTGGCATTTTACTACTTTTTACAATAATAGCTAATGCACAAAATGCCAGATTCACACAAATATATAATGCACCTGCAATGCTTAACCCTGCATTAAGTGGAAAGTTTTTAGGCAAACAAAGAGTAGGCGTTTTATTCAGCTGGCAAAATTCTACAATTGCCAATGTTGCACATCAAAATGCATATTTTGAAACAAAGTTTTTTAATAAAAAAAACAAAAAAGATAATGATACAAGTGGATACAATTTACTAAATCAAAAAGGTTATTTTGGATTAACCTTAAATCATTACCAATATGGAAACGATATTTCTGGCTTTACGCAAAATACAACTCCTATAAATGCGAAATTCACTTCATTAACTGGCTCTTATCATTTTAACCTTACAAAAGATTCTAGATACTATATGGGTATTGGTTTTCAAGTAACAAATGCTGATGCCACATTAGATGAAACAAAAGGAACTGATTATAATTTAGAAGTTAGTGGAGGTGGATTTAGATATAGAAAAACAGCTCTTGGTAACTATAAAAATACTCTGGGTTATTTCGATTATTCACTTGGAACATATTTAGGATTTCAGACAGAAGAACATTTAATAGAAATGGGGTTTGCTGTTTATCATTTACCTCAACCTAGTAATGATTTAAACAATGACCCAGACACAAAATTGAGAAGAAGATTTAGTGCATACACTAACGCATTTTTTAAAGTAAATGAAACTAAACAAATATTGTTTAGAAATGTTTACTGGGAAGAAGGTATCTATCAAGCAAGTACAAGTTACAAAGATTCTGCTTACATAACAGCTTTTTACAGTGGTGTAGAATTTATCAATACAAAACCTAAAAACAATACTCACGTTGATTTTGGATTAATGACAAGAAATTTTCAAAGTGCAATAGCTACTGCTAATGTTTTTCTTGGAAATAAATTTAGCACCAAGTTGTCCTACGAAGTACCATTTAACAAATCAATTCATCCAGCAAATAATGCTTACCGCTTTGAATTGTTTTTTAGCTATTTACTTAACAAAATGGAACAAGGTTTTTCTGCAAAAAATCGCAGAAATATGATGTTTTAGATTAGAATATTTACAATAAAAAAGTATATGAAAAGGATATTAATTATTTCTGTTTGTTTTTTTTTCTGTTTTAAATTATTTGCACAAGAATTAAATTCTGGCAATTTTAAAATTACACCTTTAGGTAATGGTAGAACAAATTTGAAATGGGATAATTCAGTTAAAAAACCTAAACAAATTTCACTACAAAGAAGTATTGATAGTTCAAATTATTTTGTTACAGTTTACTCTCCAGAAAATCTAAATGCTAACAACTACAGCTTTACAGATTTTTATCCAGTATCTAACAATGATGTTTATTATAGATTGTTATATGTTACAAAAGATTATAATGTATTATTCTCAAAATCTTTTTCTAGAAGCACTAACACTAGCAGTAGTTTGGTTTTAAAACAAGCTAATCAAGTTATTACGAATACTTATGTAAGTAATACCAACAATAAATATCCAGATAACACTGTTCAAAAAAAAGATACTATTAGATCCAAAACAGCTATTAAAGAAAAGGCAATTAAGCAAATTGAAGATACAACTGTAACACCTTCTTTTCCTGTCTTTAAAGGCACTAAAAGCAATATGCCTGATACTTATTCTTTGAGAAATGATAAGAATAAAAAAAGTAAAAAAAACGAAGATGAAGGGGGTGAAAAAGAATTCAATTCTAAATCAAAGAAGGAAAGAAGTAAAGTGATTGCTGATGTTATTAATACTGAAAAGAAAAAAATAACACAACCTGCTAAACAGGATAAAAAAAGTATTACATCAATTGAAAATGCAAAACCAGTAGTAAAAGACACCTTAAGTATTAAGAAAAAAAATAAACAAGAAGATGAATTTATAGTAACGTCTTCTAAGAAAAGTAAAGACAGAAAAATAAAGGATTCTACTGAAGCTGTTTCTAATAAAGACACAAGCGTAAATCCTATAACAACCAGAAAAGATAGTGAAAAAAATATCTCTGTTGCTAAGACACAAATTAATGCAGGAAATTATGGAGCTCCAGGAAAAATTACTGGTAAAGTAATTAATGTAAAAACAGGTGAACCACTTAATGGAGCTACTGTAAAAATAGTTGGTGGTAATACTACTAAATCTATTAAAACAGACTATAACGGTACATTTAGTTTTTCAAATATTCCATCTGGTATCTATACGTTAACTTGTACTTACATAGGATTTGCAACAAATACCATAGAAGAAGTTAAGGTTGTTAAGGATGATGTAACAACTCAAGATATTACAATGAAAGAATCTAAGGGTAAAGACTTGGATGATGTTGTTGTTAAAAGCAGTTCTAGTGGTAGCAGAAAAAATGCTGAAACTGTATCTGCTTTATTAGCTATACAAAAAAATGCAGCAAGTGTTAGTGATGGTATTTCTGCTGAGGCTATTAAAAGAACTCCTGATAAAAATACAAGTGACATCTTAAAACGTGTCAGTGGTGCAAGTATTCAAGATGATAAGTTTGTTATTGTTCGTGGTTTGAACGACAGATATAATACACCTTTGTTAAACAACTCAGTTTTGCCAAGTACTGAAAGTAACAAAAAAGCTTTTGCATTTGATATTTTTCCAGCAAGTATGTTAGATAACTTGACAATTACCAAGACAGCTACTCCTGATATGCATAGTGAATTTGTTGGTGGTATCATAAATATCGTTACAAAGGATATTCCAACAAAAGATTTTCAAAGTTTCACATTTAGTTTAGGGTATAATACACAGGCTACATTTAATGAAAAAAAATACTACAAAGGCGGTAGATGGGATTGGTTAGGTTTAGATGACGGAACTAGGGCAATTCCAGCGAACATTCCTTCAAAAGATTTAAATTCTATATCAAATGCTGAAAAAGCACAATATGGTAAATCATTTGCAAATAACTGGAAAATTCTTACCTCTAATTTTACTCCTAATATAAGTTTTCAATATACAAGAGGATTTAACTTTCAACGAAAAGATAAAGATTTTGCTGGTTTACTCTTGAGCTTAACATATAGCAAAACAAATACTGTTTCTTTGGGAGAACGAAGTTCTGTAGAGTATGCTAGAGGTGATACTTCAGCATATCCTGTTTATACTTATTTCATCAACGAAAATATTTATTCTACACAATATTTGAGTGGGTTTATAGCGAATGGTTCTATAAAATTCAATAATAACAATAAATTAAGTTTGAAGAATTCAGTTAGTATCAATTCTGAAGATAAAGTTGTGAATTGGGATGGTTTTTTGAATTATCCCGATTCGAATATTCGTAATAATACAAATTTAAGATGGTTTACAAGTAATGTCTTGACAACATCACAACTCATTGGAGAACATTTTATACCAAAAGCCAAACTAAGAATAAATTGGTTAGCTTCATTTAACAGCATTAATAGAAACTTGCCAAATCAAAGAAGAAGCGGACAAAATATTTTCTCAGGAAGTAACTTGGTTGAACAAGCTGTTACGAATGTAGCCATCAATCAGGAGTCTAATGGTTCTATGATTTTCTCAAGAACCAAAGAGAATTCAAAAAGCATTCAAGTAGATATTTCAAGAACTTTTACATTTAACAATAGGTTTAATATTCAGTTGAAAGCTGGTGCTTATTTGTCATCAAGACAGAGAAATTTCTCAACACGAGTATTGGGAGTACAAGCAAGTAATCAAAACTTCGACCAATCACTCATTAAACTTGATGAGGGTGATATATGGAATAGTAAAAATTTTGGTACACTTAAAAATGGTAAGACTGGTTTTTATCTTACCGAAAAGTATGAGAGAAGCAATACTTATGACGCATCCTCTTATACATTTTCAAGATATGCAATGATTGATACGAGATTTTTTAAATTTATGCGTTTAATAGGTGGTGTTAGGGCTGAAACATTTAATCAAAAATTAAACACGTTTGACGATGCATTAAATACAGAAGTTAGTACAGATAATACATATACCGATATTAATCCATCAGTTAATTACATTATTTCTATAAACAGTAAACAAAATCTGCGTTTTTGTTATTCACAAACATTGAATAGACCCGAATACAGAGAATTGGCAACTGTACTTTTCTATGATAATGACACAAGATTAAACATTTATGGAAATTACAATTTAAGCAGGGCATTGGCTCAAAACTATGATTTCAGATATGAGTATTATCCATCTGCAGGTCAAATCATTTCTGTTTCTGCTTTTCATAAAAAAATCAAAAACCCTATTGAATTAGTTTTCGACCAATCTCAAACAAGTGTTGCATTTTATAACAATGCAGTACAATCCACCATCTCTGGTATTGAATTAGAATGTAGAGCTTCTTTTGCTCAATTATTTAAGCATTCAAAAAGTCAATTTTTAAAAGAACTTACCTTTTTTGGCAACGTAGCTGTTATGCAATCAGATGTTGAATTGGGAGATGTTGCAAAATTTGGAAAAAACCGTTGGTTGCAAGGTCAATCTCCCTATCAGTTTAATGGTGGGTTTATTTATCAAAATAAAAATGGACTTTCAGCAACAGCACAAATTAATCAAGTGGGGCAAAGAATTTTTATTGCAGGCAATCCTGAGTCTGTTAATATTATGGAAAAATCAAGACCAGTATTAGATTTTCAAATTGCAAAATTGATTGAAAAAGACGATATTGAGGTAAAGTTAAATATTAAAGATATTTTGGCTTTACCCCAAGTATTTTTCTATGATATAAACGACAATAATAAGTTTGACTCACAAGATAAGAGTAATCTAATTAGTCCTCTTAGAAATGCTGATTTACCTTTTAGAGAAAGGAGATTTGGAACTGTAATTTCTGCAAGTGTTACTTATAAGTTTTAATGTAATGATACAAAATGCAAAGAGGCTGCTCTAAACGAGCAGCCTCTTTGCATTTAATTAAAAATATTTAATGAACACCCTCTTCTAATTCATCTACCACAATATCATCTTTTTTATCTTTATATACAGGATGTACTGGATGAATATTCTTCACATCTTCCTCAAATTTTGCTTCGTCTTTTATGTTTTTATAAACTAAAAAAACAACCAACCCAACAGCTAAAATTCCAACAATAATTATTAAGGGTAAATTCATTATTTGAGGTTTAATGCGTTATTAAATCAATACTTTGCAAAGATGATTATGCCATTAGAAAAAAGTATTATTAAATTGTAAAATTTTACAGTGCCATTTATGTGCTATTATAAGCATTTTTACAAAATACTACTACACAAAAAAATACAAATTCACTTTGTGTAAATCGGTGGCTTTCGTCAATCATTCTAAACTTCATTTCAACCGTTCTAAATACTGTTTAAATGGTTCTAAGCATTTTCGCAGTCGTTCTAAACACTCCTGCATCGTTCTAAATGTTTTTGTAGTGGTTCTAAGTACTACCTATCTGTTCTAAACACTGTCGCAGTCGTTCTAAGTTCTTTCGCAATGGTTCTAAACCGCTTCTCATCGTTCTAAGCACTTTCGCAACCGTTCTAAGCATTTTCGCAACCGTTCTACAGCTTTCAAAATCTTTTCAAAGCAATCTCGAATTATGCCTTAGGTGCATCATCTTTATCATCACACTTACTGCATTTTTCTTATGTTTTACTGCTGGTTAAAGTAGCCAATTTTTTAACATAACTAAATTCATCGGCGGTTAATTTATAACCCGCTTCGGTAAATAATTAAAAACTAAACCATAATTAATTCCATAACGTTTTAGTAACCTCAAAATAACATCACATTAACCCTTTTTAAACCAATGCTTATTTCTTTTGCATTAATATTTCTATGATTCTTTTTGGTAATGATTAAAACTTAAGGCTTTTAAAATCCAATGTCCTTTTTTATAGTGCCGTTAGTTAACAAGAGGTTGTTTCTACAATCTCTTTTTTTTGTGCCAGTAGTTCAATAATTGCTTGTTCAAATTTCTTAACAATAAATTTATGTTACCAATTTAAAGTAAGCGTTGCAGGAAATAGGGGTAATTATTTTTGTATTTCAAAAGCAAACCAAGTTTATTAAGATAAACCATACCAAAATGTTGCAACAAATTTTTAAAAATAAGGTTATCGGAATTTTGCTTCTATTTTTGTGTATAATCCAACTAGGGCTATACTCATTTCGTGCAGATATCAATAATATTTACCCAAAACAATACCAACAAAAACTAAACGATTTTACAACGTCTCTAAACAATTTAAGTTTAACTATCAGTAAAGAAACAAGTATTTCCCCTAAATCAATTGCTACACTAAAAAATGAAATTGCAACCAGTAGAATAGCAATGAAAAAAATTGATTTTTGGCTGCGATATTTGGACCCACTAGCTTATAAAAAAATTAATGCTCCACTTCCTGTAGAATGGGAAACTGAAGTTTTTGAAAAATATGAAAAGCCATACAAACGAATAGGAGCTGGACTTACACTTGCCGAGTTATATCTTAATGAAAATAATATTAACAAAGATTCTTTATTGCAATTGGTGCAAGATGCAAGCACTGCTTGTAAAATATTTTCAGCAGATTCTACTACTAAATTTATACAAAAACCTGCACCATTCTTTTTTTGTAATAGATTATTTTTATTAAATCTTGCTACCATTTATACAACTGGTTTCGAGTGTCCAAATAGCGAAAATATTCTTCCAGAGCTATTGCAAATGTTGAAAAGTGTAAAGGAAATAAACGAAACTTTTGAAGATACTTATCCAATTTATTTTTTATCTCCAAAATATAAAAAATTGTTCAATGAAATGATTGCGTTTGTTGAGCAAGAACCTAAAGATGCAAATCAGTTTAATCATTTTCTATTCATCAAAAAATATGTAAATCCTTTGTTTGCACTCAACCAACAAATGATTCGTGACTACAATGTTTTCCCTAAAAGCTA
>JAPLER010000161.1 GCA_026391115.1 Bacteroidota bacterium
CAAGATTTTTACAACAGATTAACTGGCGAAATACACTATTTTGAGAACAATTGCCCAACAGGCACTATGTCTAGAAAAGCAAAACCTGTAATAATACCAAAAGCAAAACCTACTGCAATGCCTTTGTGTGTTTTCCCTAACCCTGCCAGCAGCAATATACGCATTACAGGCAAGCAAATACAACAAGTAAAAATTGTAGATATTTGGGGCAAAATTATTTTAAACAACAGTTATAATAACGAAGCCGTTATGAACATAAACATAAGCAAACTACCCCAAGGAATGTATATAGTACAAGCTATGCAAAAAGACGGCATTGTATTAACTAACAAATTAATAAAACAATAAGTATGCTGCATTATTGTTTAAAAAGCAAAGCATACCTGGTATGCTTTGCTTTTATCTTCATTACTACAAATACTCTAGGGCAAAAAAACCTTGTACCTAACTATAGTTTTGAGCAATATACTGTCTGCCCCAATGTATTAGGCTATGCCCCTATCCCCCCCCCTTGGTACTTAACTTGTCGATCTTATTTTGCTGCAAATTATTTAAATGCTTGTGCCAATGGTAGTAGTAGTAATTATGGAGTACCGTTGAGTTTCTATAAAACCGCTTGGAATTACCAACCTGCACATACTGGGCAGGCTTATGTGTTGATTGATTATTTATTTTCATCTCATCAAACACTACAATGCCCCTTACTAGATAGTATGCGTAAAAACAAAAAGTACTACTGTGAATTTTACGTAAACCAGCCACAAATGATGAAATACTCTTGCAATAACCACGGTATGCTATTTACCAATACTGCTATTTTCCCAGATACTGTTGGTGAGGTTTGTGGTTTGTTGCAAGTAAACCCACATATTACTAATTATGGCAATCCAATTATCAGCGACACAGTAAACTGGGTAAAAGTAAGTGGTATATATAAAGCACAAGGCGGTGAAAAGTATATAAGCATTGGCAATTTTAATACTTGGCAAAATACTAATTTTATACAAACCAACCCACTAGGCGGTGCTGGTGCAAGCTATTTAATAGATAATGTAAGTGTAATACCACTAGATAGTATGTGCCTAAAAGCAGATGCAGGTAAAGACACTACCATTAAAGTAGGCGATAGCGTGTTTATTGGCAGCCATACCAATGGTATAGATACTATAAAATGGTATAACACTAATGGGCAGTTAATAGATAGTGTGCAACCTGGTTTTTGGGTAAAACCCACTTCGACTGGCACAAGTTTTTATGTGCTGCAACAAACTGTTAATGGTTGCTATAGTAGTGATACTATATATGTAAATGTGGTACTACCTTTAAGAATGATGAGTTATGAATTAAGAATGATGAATGAAAGACAAGTAATGAATAAGTGGGAAACAATGAATGAAATTAATGTAAGCCACTACAATATAGAACGTTCTTTAAATGCAAAGGACTTTGTAACAATAGGTAAGGTAAAAGCCAATAATACAAGCTTTAACCAATACAATTTTACTGA
>JAPLER010000138.1:0-15618 GCA_026391115.1 Bacteroidota bacterium
TATTGTAATTGCTAGTAAAGTTACCAGCAGGTTTCATAGACAATGCTTTACCACCACCAATATTTGAGAAAATATTATTGTTTAATACAAATTTACCAGCAGCAGTTTGCTGCATTTGTGCTGCAACAGATGTAGTATCTGTTAGAGTAATTTGCACAGTATTATTGTAATAAGCTACAAGTGTGTTTGTTACATTATTTTTATTTTCTAAACCAAAAGAGCCACTTGCTCCACTATTAATTGCTATTACGTTATTCTTAACCATTAGACTATCACTAGTAGCAATAGATAAGCCTACAACTCTTCCTGAGTTACCACTATTTGCATAAACTTCATTACCATTTATTTGTGCAAAGCCTGTTCTTGGTTTATTGCGTGAATTAAGTATTTGAATTCCAAAAATTGCTCCATTTACACTGTCAATAGTTACTTTATTATTTTTCATTAACATACCACTATCGCAATAATTGGCATAAATACCAGATGTATTTGATGCTGCTTCGCCACGGTAAGTAATGTTGTTTTTTGTAACAACCAATTTATCTGTATATTGTATAAATATACCAGCTGCATAAGGCAATTTAATGTTGTTGCTGTCTATAATATGACCAGGAGTTGTAAGATTGGTGGCTGTTTGTGCAGTTCCAGCAAAATAAATACCATTTGAACCATTGCTGATTGTATTGCCTTTTATGGTGATGTTTTTTCCTCTAAATTGATTGGCATAAACAGCAGCATTGGCTGTTCCTGATAATACTGATTTGGAAGTAGTAATGTTACAATTTAGTAATTTAGAATTAATTGCTTTATTAAAAAACTCAACCACTCTAGCATTTACAGGATCAGTATTTTCAATATTCAAATCTTTAAATGTTACATATGTAGCACTATCGTAACGCAAAGTATAGTTAGCAGCAGCTGTTGTTGGAGCAAAAGTTAAAGTTGCACCAGCAGCATTATTGTTAAATCCTTGAAAAGTTATTGTACTATTAGAACCTGTACCTGCAACATATGGCATTTTTACTTGTTCGTTAAAAGTACAACCCTTAATATCAAATACTACACTACCTCTAATACCACATTGCATTGCATTTATGGCATCGTTAAAATTGTTGAAATTATCACCAGGGGAGTTTGGTGGAGGAACAGTTGGAAAATTACAATCAATTGTATAAGTACCAGCAGGCAATAAAGGATTTAAAATTAATTCTACTGGAGTTGAAATTACACTATTGCCAGTTGCAGCACAAGTTACAATGCATCTGTAAAAATTCCTTACAGAAGAAACTGTATCATAATCTGGGCTATAATTTAATGGTCCAAGGTTTGACCAACCTGGAACACCAGCAGCCGAATCTTGCCATTGAAAGTTAATTTGACCAATAGGAGAATTGCCACTTAAAGTTAATTTAATTGGAATTTCTAAACAAATACCAGAAGATGGAGTTACAACTGAGTTGCCAGCCAATAAAATTCAAATGCACCCATATCTACACCATTTCTTGGTGCATTTAAAATATCATCAGTTGCTAAACCTGTTAAACCAATATTATCTAATAAATAAAACTGTGGATGTAAGTCTCCATTTTTACTATCAACATAAAGAGGATCATAACTTACTGAGTTAGCATCTTGTGAAGAAGCTGTTCTCCAATCTGATAATAATTTTTTAGGTCCAGTTGTAGTTGATGTTCCATAATTGCCAACATAATTGTTCGCTAAATATGTATTAATAGAGAAGTCATTATAATTAGACTCTAACAAAGTACCAGTAGCACCGATAGTTTGCATATTAATACAATATTTATTAATATTACCTGCACGTTTTATATGAACGATATTATTCTTGAACACAATACCAGCTGCTGCACCTGTTTGATAAAATCCAGCAGACAATGCAGTTGCAGGAATTGTATCTTCCATTGAAATAGAATTGTGGTAATATTGAATAAAATCTGAACCGTTATTGTATAAAGGATATAAAATACCGGTACCACCCATATTATAAAATGCATTATTAACTACTATAACCTCTTTAGCATTTGCAGCATCTACATTATTAAAATTAATACCATATGCACCAACAGAAGAATTCAAATCACTTCCAAAGAAATTGGTAAATCTATTCTTAGAAATTTTACTTGAAACTGTTGGAGAGCCTGTTAAGTTAATACCATAGCCAATTGCCAATGGGGTTCTTGTTGGACGAGAAAAAGTATTTTTTTCTACTAAAGTATTACTTGTACCAGAAAGATATAAACCAGTATTATGAAAATCTGATATTTTGTTATTTGTTATTATATTAAATGAATTTGGAGTTGCAGCAGCTGCTCCACCAACTAATGTAATTCCATAGTAGCCTCCTATGATTGTGTTGTTATCAAATTTATTGGCATCGCACAACGAAAGCCCATTTGCAGTAGGATTAGCATTACCTGCTGTATTTACAACAATACCTGCAAATCCAACACCTGTTTGTGTTGTACTAGCTTTAATAGTACAATTTGTAATATTATTTGAATCTGCATTGTTTAATAATTGAAAACCATATCCAAATGTTGTTGCTTGAGATGCATCAACAACAATACTATCAAAATTAAACCAATGAGCTTTTTGTAATTGTTGCTGTTACACCTTTAACACTGTCAATTAAAATTTGTTCGTTGTAAGGGCCAGATAAAGGAACAACGTTAAACTGTACATTACCTGTAGTGCCAGTAATACCGCAATAACGCATTGCTTTTACAGCAGTATCGTAACTATTAAATTCTCCACCAGATAATCCTGCAGTATAATTTGAGATAGTTAAGTTTGAGTTAATATTGTAATTACCTGTAACCATTGCAGGACGAACAGATATTTTTCTCCAATTGGTAAAATAATCTGACCCAGTACAAGATAATTTACATCTAAAATAATATCCAGTATCGCCAACTGCACCAGTTGAGGTGAAAGCTGTATCTGCACTAATTAATGATGGGCCAAATGAGCTAGACAAATTGTTAGAATCGTTCACAGCTCGCTCCCATTGGTAAGTAGTTTGAGCTCCAGTTGCTCCGGTAATTTTAAGTTTAAGATTAACAGTAATACCCTCACAAATTGTAGAATCGGTTACTACTTTACGATTATTAATATAAATTTCTGTTTGACCATTTAAATTAGTGGCAATACAAGGTGCTGGTATAAATTCATAACAGCCAATATCAAGTCTAGTTGTAGTTGGGCCAAGAATATCTATTTTTTCATAAACAGCTTTACCTTTTGCATCTAGAAATGCGTTTGATGGATTATACTTAGCAGTATCCATATTTGCTGTTATTGGCTCTGCATAAACTGGTTGTATATTTAGAGCTGTAGTTTCATTACTACCTATAATCCAGTCACCAACTGCTAATCTGTTAGATGTCCAAAAACCAACATAATTATTAACTCCACCAGCTGCATCATTAATATAATTATTGTATGATAAATCTTTAAAATTAGCAGCAGCAGGATTACCCACATATATACAATGTTTTGGTGCAGTACCTCCCCTTTTAATAGTAAATAGGTTATTTACCAATGTGATTGATGTTGGTAATGCATTTTGCATATAACATCTTGTAGTTGCTGTTGCCAAAGTTGGATTTCCTAAATCGTCATCTAAAGCAACTGTATTATGGTATAGTTGAACAAAACTTGTATTATTATTAAAAATACCATTTTGTAATCCATCACCCTGAATATTATATATTAAGTTGTTTGCAATATGAAACTCATTTACAGCTGCAGGAGAAGTTCCTGCATTGGCAGCATCTAAATGAATACCATTAAATGCTCCTGTTGTTGAAGTTTGACTTGCAAATGGAGAATGAATTCTATTTCTAACAACTCTTAATGTTCTATTTAAATTGGCAATATAAATACCACTAACTGTAGCTGGAGAAAGAGCTACATTAGGACGGCTAATAATATTATGTTCAACTGTTGTATTATATGTGCCATTAATATAAATACCATATTGATAAAAGTTTTTAGCAATATTATCTGTAACATCTATATAGGTATTTTCTCCATTTGCTCCAGCAGCAATTACAATTCCAGAAGCTCCCCCATTAATTTTATTCCCTTTAATTGAAATATTATCACATAATGATGTTACATCTAACCCAATTGCACTAGCATCTGTTCCACCAACTACAATACCTGCACTGGCTGCTGCTGTAGTAAATCCTGTACCAGAAGTTGGTGCACTTATAGTACATCTAGTAATTGTATTACTATCTGCATTATTTTGTAATTGAACACCAATTCCAAAATTTCCATTTCCTGCATTTATATTAATACTATCTAAAGTAAAATATTTTGCTCCTTTTAATTTTATAACTGCTCTAGATGTTGTTATTGGATTAAAACTTATAGTTTCACCATTTCCCTTGTAAGTAATTGTATTCACATCAGAAGAGTTGATTATTCTTCCATTTACAATCATTTGTTCATTATAAGGTCCTGAACCAGGTAATACTGTATATGTTACAGCTGATTTAATACCACAACTCATAGCAGCTATAGTAGCACTAAAGCTTTTAAAAGTATCACTTAAAGGCCAAACATTACCTGTATGATTTTTATTAATTATATATTGATTACCCCCAGGCACTTTTGGAGTTGTAACTTTTACAACATTAGAAAAAGCACTATCTACTGTAATAGCACAAAATGCCTTTAACCTGTAAGAATGAGTAGTATCCTGAAAAAGTGTTAATGACAGACCATTATCTAGTGGATTTGTATCTTCCCAAAGTCCTGTTGTAGCGTTTAAAGTTTGCCATTGGTAAGTAATAAAAGAGGCATAAGTTCCACCAGTAGAAGTAAGTGTAAGGGGAACACTTGGACATAGCGTTAACGAACTTGCTGTAACATTACCCACGACAGGAACTCCATTACAAAATTTTATTGGCACCCAGTTAAAAGTTGTTACTGGTCTTACCCTTTGGCTACTATCGCTATTTGTTGCACTTGTAGAAGCACAAAGACTGCCTGATCCACTAACTGCAAAACTTCGAGAAGCGTTGTAAGTAACAACAGTTTGTAAAACTGATGGATTTGAAGTGCTTGTACCAATGTTTGAGCCATTACAAACTTCAAGTACTAAATTTTGAATACCATCCCAATCAAAAGTTGTATCAAATACAAGTGTATTTTTTCCTACTGTAACTGTTAGATCTTTAGCAGTGTAAACAGTTTTTAAATTATTAACCCAAGTTGTTGCTCCTAATACAGTAGCAGTTGTAGTTCCAATTTTTACAGACAACCCTTCTACTGTACCAAAATAACTGTTGAGTTTAGTTACAAAAAAAGCAACTGAAGTGATTGTTCCAGAATCCATTCCTAATGCGTTCAATTCAGATGCTCTAAATAAATACTGAGCTCTGCTTCCTGTAAAAGTATCTTGCAAAGGGCAAGGGAATCTATTACTTGTATTTGCCCTTGTTCCTGTACCAACTGTAATGTCATACTGGGCATTTGTTTTAATAAAAGTGAACAAAAACAACACAAAAATTGTAGCCTTAATAGCCACTTTTTTAATAGAGGGCATATTTCTCATTGTAAGAAAAAAAATTTATAGTTAAAATAGTTTTTAACTAACAGTTATAAAAATTGAAATTAGGGCATAAAATTAGGGAATTTAACAAAACTTTAACACTAAAATTAATGAACCCAAGTATTTCAACTAACTAGAGCCATAAAATAGCTAAAACGCTGCCTGAGTTATAAAATATTTTTTAGAGAAATATCAAATAATAAAAAAGTAAGATTTAAACACTCCATTAAAGATTAACAATCAAAACAGGTATAGTTAACTTATGACGAACAGCTTCAATGGTTTCGCCAAAAAAATAATCTTTTATACCTGAATGTCTATGAGCACCTACTACTAACATTTCACTTTTCGTATCATTTACAATACGAACTATTTCGTTGATTCGATTTCTATATCCAACTTCGACAGTTGTTGTGTACCCAATTTGGTTGAGTTGATTGGCATAAATGTTTAATCTTTCAATATCTACTCTTGTTTCATCATCATCAACATCATTGCCTAAATATTTTGCACTGGCACTTTCAATAATGTGCAACAATATATATCGTGCATTTTTTCCACCTTGGCTTAACGCATAAGCAATTAATTTTTCGTCATTTACAGTAAAATCTAAAGCAATTGCAACAATGTTTATCGGCTGAACTGCTAAATTTTGCAACGGCATTATGTCGCTATGTATTTTTTTATTCGCATACCTCTTTTTATTAAAAATTGGTATTAAAGTCATTGCAAAAAATAAACAAACCACCAATAATCCAAAAAGCACAATACTTATTTTCATTCCATAATTACCAGCTATAGAAAAATAATCAACACATTGTTCAATAACCATTTTTGCATTTAAGAAAACTAGTATTGTAGCAATTAACCAAGCTGTAACTTGTGTTAAAGGCTTAATAGTAAATTCGCCCATAGTTTTTTTGTCACTTACAAAATGAATTAACGGGATAACTGCAAAGCCCAATTGTAAACTCAAAACTACTTGACTTAACACCAATAACATATCTATCTTTTCATCACCATATATAAGTATTACTACAACAGCGGGGATAATGGCAATTAATCTTGTAATTAACCTTCTTAGCCAAGGATTAATTCTTAGTTTTAAATAACCTTCCATTACAATTTGACCAGCCAAAGTGCCAGTAATAGTGCTACTTTGACCAGCTGCAATTAATGCAACAGCAAATAAAAATGGAGCAGCTTTACCTAGTAAACCATCGAGTAAATGATGTGCATCTTCAATTTTAGCAACACCAGCATTTGCAGTACCATAAAAAGTACTAGCAGCCAAAACGAGTATAGAAAAAAAAAAAAAAAAAGCAGCATTTAATGCTATAGTACTATCTATTAAATTAAATTTTAAAGCTTTTTTGATGCTTTGTGAATCGCTACCAATTTTTCTAGTTTGTACTAGTGCACTATGCAAGTATAAATTATGAGGCATTACTGTAGCACCTATAATTCCAATGGCAATATACAACGCTTCTTTGTTTAATGCGGTTGGTATAAAACCTTTTGCTACAGCAGGAAGCGATGGCTTGGCTAAAATAATTTCAATTAAAAAACAGCCTCCTATAATAGCAACCAAGGCAACAATAAAAGCTTCTAACTTTCGCATTCCCAAACCTTGTAGCCACAACAACAACAATGTATCTAACACAGTAATCCCAACACCTGCAAGCAATGGCACACTTGGAAACAACAAATGAATACCCAAAGCCATTCCTAAAACTTCTGCCAAATCACAAGCTGCAATGGCAATTTCAGCTAATATGTATAAACAAAAATTAACTATCGGAGGATAAGTTTCTCTATTAGCTTGTGCCAAATCTTGTCTGCGTACAATACCTAATCTTGCTGCTAAACTTTGTAAGAGTAATGCCATTAAATTACTCATCAATAATATCCAAATGAGTTGGTAACCAAACTTTGCACCACCTTGTAAATCTGTAGCCCAGTTACCAGGATCCATATAGCCCACACTTACCAAATAAGCTGGACCAATAAATGCAAAGAATTTTCTAAACCCTTTACGAGACGTAGTGGTATCAATACTTTCGTGTACTTCGCTTAATGAATTTTTATGGTTATTAATTGACATTTTTTATAAACTAGGTCTATTTTTTGGATTTCTTTTATTATGAAAACAAGCTAAAACTCGTACAGTATTTTTTTGTTTATTAATAACAAAGTATAAAGAGTATGGAAATTTTTTAAGGCTAGCTGCTCTAATATTTTTGTATCGAATTCTTTTAAAAGGATTATTGGAAAGTGAATTGCAGCTTCAATTTCAGCCAAGGCTCTTGACGAAACAATTATATTATAAGCCATACTTTTTATTCAGATGATTTATAGAATCTTGAGCAGTTATATAACTCTCTTCGTCTTCATTTAACCTTTGTTTCAAAACGCTTTTCATTTCATCTGTAACTTCTTCATCTTCTTCAACAATAATTGTTATGGCTTTCGATTTATATGTATGCTTAATTGCTTCTAAAAAATCATTATTGATTTCCTGTGCTGAATTCAAATGATATGTTGTGTACATATAGTTTTTGTTTAAAACAAATATAAAAAATAAAATCGAAATTCTAAATCAATTTATATATCACTCACCTGCACAATTAAAAACTTTAAATAGTTGGTATTTTCTAATCCCATTATGATAGGATGATCTGCTGCTTGTGCATTAAATACGACTTGTTTTATTTTTTTACGAGCATCTTTAGCAGCTAATTGAATGGTATGTAAAAACAATTCGGGTTGCACCAAATTGGTACAACTGCTTGTTACTAAAAAGCCACCATTTTTTATCAGCTTCATTCCACGCAAATTAATTTCTTTGTAGCCAGTAATAGCTTTTTGTATCGTCTCTCTGCTCTTTGTAAATGCAGGTGGGTCAAGCATTACAACATCATACTTCTTTTCTTCCTTTGCCCAAACTTTCAATACATCAAAGGCATTCATTGCTTCAAATTTGCATATTTTATCTAAGCCATTTAATGTAGCATTTTTATTGGCTTGTGCTACTGCATTTTCGCTAATATCAATTCCAAAAACAGATTTAGCACCATAGTGTGCAGCGTGTATTTCAAATGTACCAGTATATGTAAATGCACCTAAAACATCTGCACCTTTTACAATATGTTGTATGGCTCTTCTATTATCTTGTTGGTCTAAAAAGTAGCCAGTTTTTTGTCCATTTTCTATATCCACATTAAACTTCAACCCATTTTCATTAATAACAATAGAAGTGTTAAATGGTGCAGACAAAAAACCTTTTAGTTGTGGCAACCCTTCAAGTTCTCTTACAGGAACATCGTTGCGTTCATAATTTGTTCAAAGCATTTACTACAAAAGGTTTGAACATATCCATTCCCAAACTTAAAGTTTGAATAACAAAATAATCATTGAACTTATCTATAATTAAAGCAGGCATTTCATCGGCTTCGCCAAATATTAATCTGCAGTTTTCTACATAACCAATTTTTTGTCTGTATGCCCAAGCTTCATTAATTCTGTTATAGAAAAATTGTTCATTAATTTCTTCTTTTTTTCTTGTTAATAACCTTACCAATATCTGAGATTTAGGATTAATATAACCTCGACCACAAAATTTATTATCTGCATAATAAACATCAACAATATCTCCACCATTAAAATCACCTTCAGTTTTTTCTACTTCATTATTATATATCCAAGGATGACCATTGGCAATACGATGTGCAATCTTTCTTTTAAGCGTAACTTTTGTCATTTGGCGAAAGTATTGGTTTTGTTGAAACACAGTGAATGGAATTTCACCACATAGACACATAGAAACATTGACCTTAACTACTATTTTATACTTTTGGTTTTTGAATTTTGCATTTAACTTAACTATGCACTTGCACATATTTTTGTATCATTGCAGCACAAAAAAATTCCAATGGGGTTATCCGAAAAGTTAAAGCATATTAAACTAGTTCGCTCTGTTATATATGGCGTTATTGGTTGTATTACTTATCCTGGCTTGGCTTTAATTAATAAAATAAAAATTACAGGTACAGAGAATATAGAAAATTTACCCAAAAACAACGTGCTGTTTGTAAGTAATCATCAAACCTATTTTGCAGATGTTATCACTTTTATTCATATTTTCTGTGCAGTAAAATGGCGTAAGAAAAACACATTAGGTTTACCTTACTACTTGCTTAATCCCTTTACCAGATTGTATTACGTAGCAGCAGAAGAAACAATGAATGGCAATTGGATAAGCCGATTGTTTAAACTTGCTGGTGCATTAACTGTTAAAAGAACCTGGCGTAGCGAAGGAAAAGAAGTACGCAGAGGACTTGACCCAAGCGATACCAGAAAAATAACAAGAGCATTAGAGGAGAATTGGATTATCACTTTTCCACAAGGTACTACAAAACCTTTTGCACCAGGACGCAAAGGCACTGCACACATTATTAAACAATGTAAGCCTATTGTTGTGCCTGTTGTTATCAATGGCTTTTGGCGAGCTTTTACCAAAAAAGGATTGACCTTTAAAAGACGTGGCAGTTTACTTACTGTAAACTTTAAACAACCACTAGTAATAGATTACGAAGCCCCTGCCGAAACTATTTTAGAGCAAGTAATGGATGCTATTGAACAAAGCAAAAAGTTTATGCTTAAAGGCAAACACCATTTAATAAGTGCATTGGATAAGTAGTGGGAAATATAAATTTTAGAAAAAAATAACTTTGAAATTCCCTCAAGCGGGTATCTTGCGGCCACTGAATAACCCATAATTACGATGTCGCAATATCAAATCCTTACAATACTAATTATATGTTTTAGTATTATACTTATAGCAAGCATTATTAAATTTATCTATTGGCTAAATGCTAAACGTAAAGGCAGTTCGCCAAGCCCATTTCTTTTTTACTACTTCAAATGGTATAGTGTATATGCTTTGTGGGATACAGTAGATGATACAAAGAGACAATTTATGAAAGTTAGTAATACAACAAACCGCTTTATATAGTTTGGAGCAATTGTAGGTGCTGTTTTCCTTTATATTTTGCTTCAACAATAAAATCGTGTTATGTTTTAAGGTGAAGGAGATGCCCGAAAGGGCGTCTCTTTTTTTTTGTTGATTAATATTCACCACAGAGGCACAGAGGGCACTGAGTTTATGATAAGTTATTTTTCTCTTTGTTCTCAGTGCCTCTTTGGTAAAAGAAATAATACTCATCAATCATTGTAACATTATCCTCATTTTCCCTAGCTTCTACTTCAAACTTATTATTTCTATATCCTTTCCTAATTGTTTCTATCAAATATAAAAACAAGAATTTTACTGTGCCGTATTGTTGGTATTGCTTAATGTGTGTAAGCTCGTGTGCCAACCATTTTTTATTATTTATAAAATTTTGCTTAGATACATTGTATAAATAAATAGTGCTGCCAATAACTATGGCAACACTATTAACTTTTAATACTTTGGCAGCAAGTTTTGCTACCAAACTATTTTCTTTTATATAAATTGTTTTTTGCAATTATTTCTTCAATTCTTTCCAGGCTTTAATAATTTGCTCAGCGTGTTGCTTGTTGGTGGGCTTTAAAAATATTTTTTGTATAATACCTTTTTCATCTATTACAAATGTAGTGCGGTGCAAGCCCATATATTTTCTGCCATATAATTGCTTTTCGCCCCACACACCATATTGTTCAATTACTTTATGTTTTTCATCTGCCAGCAAAGTGTATGGCAAACTAAATTTTTGTTCAAGCTTTTTATGAGATTCCAAACCATTTGGGCTAACGCCAATTACTTCAAATCCTTCTTTTTTAAGCAAAGCATAATTGTCTCTAAGGTTGCAGCTTTGTATAGTGCAAGTAGGTGTATCATCTTCGGGATAAAAAAATAAAACTACTTTTTTACCTAAATAATTTTTCAATGCTACTTTATTATTGTTTTGGTCAACACCAGTAAATACAGGTGCTTTATCGCCAGCTTGTAGTGTAATCATTGTTTGATTATTAATTATTGATTATTAAAAAAATTCATATCACTTTCAACTATCCTCTTTCAACTATTTCTTAAATGCCCATTTCAAAAATTCAGGAAAAGCCCTGCCCCAAGTAGGTACATCGTGTTTGCCATCATCCATTTGCAAGTAGCGAATATGTTCGTTGGTATAGCCTTTGGTTTTAAGTTCTAGTATTAAGTCTAAAGCATCGTCAATACTGTCTATAATACCATTACTGTTTCTATCTGCAACTTCATCTAGTGTTCCTGTTTGTATAAAAAATTTCAACCAAGGATACATCGTTCCATATCTTATTTGCAAGTGCATCATTCTGTCTTTTTCATCATCGTATCCATCATCATAAGCTTTTCTACGCCACCATAAACTGCCACTAAAAACACCTACATTTTTGAACTCACTTGCATTATTCCACACAATATCCAAAGCACTTAATCCACCCAAAGAAAAACCAGCAAACGATTTTTCTTTAAACGATGGAGTATGGTATTTTTTTCTAATAGCAGGTAGCAGTTCATCAAAGATAAATTTCTCATATAAGCCAGCTTTATCGCCACGATTTCCATAATCCGCACTGTAGCTTGTTCCATATTCTCTCCTTCGTTCTGCACCACAATGAATGCCCACACAAACCATTGGCCCAATTTCGTTTTTGCTAATTAAATCATCTAGCAATTTATCAAAAGGCATTTTGGGTAAATCTTGTCCATCATTTATTAAAAGTAAACTAGTTTGGTCTGCGTTAGTAATATTACTTGGCAAATAAACATCATATAAAACCTCACGTTCAAGGTATGCCGATTCTATTTTACTAGATTCAATAATTACATTTTTCAAAGCAGGTTTTGCATCACTCATCATAGGTTGCAATATTAGTAAAGTTGAATGATGATTTTAAAATGTGAACATGTAGATTTAAGAATTTTATTTTATCAATAAAAACTAATTGCCAAAATTATTTTTTATTAAAAAGATATTCCCTAACATTGTTGCATTCAAAAACCAAAACTATTTTAATATGAAAAAAATTGGAATACTACACGGAAAAGAAAGAAGTTTTCCTGAAGCCATTGTTGAAAGAATTAATAGCAAAAAAATTGCAGGAATTATGGCAGAGCCTGTAACTATTGACAAAGTAATGCAAGGCGAACCTACTGAGTATGCAGTTATTATTGATAGAATTAGTCAGGATGTGCCATTCTATCGTGCATATTTAAAAAACGCTGCATTGTGTGGTACTGCTGTTATTAACAATCCTTTTTGGTGGAGTGCAGATGAAAAGTTTTTTAATAATTGTTTAGCTACAAAAATTGGTGTTCCGGTTCCTAAAACTGTTATTCTTCCAAGCCACGATTTACCAACAGATACCAGTAACGAAAGTTTTGCAAACCTTGCTTATCCACTAGACTGGAAAGGTATATTTGAATACATTGGATTTCCTGCATATATGAAACCACACGCTGGCGGTGGTTGGAAAAGCGTTTATCAATTAAATAGTTTAGAAGAGTTTTTTGAAAAACATGCAGAGACTGAACAATTGGTAATGATGCTACAAGAAGAAATTATATTTACAGAGTATTATAGATGCTATTGCATTGGTGGAAAACACGTTCGTATTATGTCTTATGAACCACGCAATCCACATCATTTACGTTATGTAGCAGACTTTAAACCTACACAAGAAAGACTAGAGCAAATGGAAGAAATTGTGTTAAGAATTTGCAGATATTTAGGTTATGATTTTAATACTGTAGAATTAGCTGTGCGTGATGGAGTGCCTTATGCCATTGATTTCTGTAATCCTGCACCTGATGCTGAGGTAACAAGTGTAGGCGAAGAAAACTTTGCTTGGGTAGTAGAAACTGCTGCAAATTTTGCAATAGAAAAAGCACAAACTCAAAAAGAAGGAGAAGACAACTTAACTTGGGGCGAATACATTAAACTTAGCAGCAATAATCAAAAACTTTTCTTTAAAGGAAAGGATGCTTAAGCTATAGTTTAAAGTTCTAAGTTTATAGTTATAAGTGATTACATTTTTTGTTTTTCATTTTAGCCTTAAAAAACATTGTTGATGTGTTCTAAAAAAAATAAAAATAGAATATGGGAAATATAAATTATCGTCATTTTACATTGGGTGTTGAAGAAGAATACATGGTGGTTGATCCTAAAACTCGTGAGTTAAAAAGCCACGAACAAAAGATAGTGCAAGAGGGTCATAAAATAATTAAAGACAAGGTAAAAGCAGAAATGCATCAAGCTGTTGTTGAGGTAGGTACAGATATTTGTAAAGATGTTGAAGAAGCTTACAAAGATGTATTTACATTAAGAAATACTATTTCGCAAATTGCAGGAAACCTAGGCTTAGCAATGGGTGCAGCTGGTACACATCCTTTTAGTCACTGGGATAGTCAACTAATTACAGACCATGTTCGCTATCATCAAATAGTAAATGAACTGCAAGAAGCAGCACGTAGTAATTTAATTTTTGGATTACATGTACACGTAGGTATGATGGATAGAAAACTAGCTATTCATATTGCAAATAGTGCTAGATATTTTCTACCTCACGTATATGCATTAAGTACTAATTCTCCTTTTTGGGAGGGTAGAAAAACAGGATACAAATCTTTTAGAACAAAAGTTTTTGATAAGTTTCCAAGAACTGGTATACCAGATTTTTTTGAAAGTATAGAAGCTTATGATAACTATGTGAATTTGCTTATTAAAACAAATTGTATTGATAATGCTAAAAAGATTTGGTGGGATTTAAGAGTGCATCCATTTTTTGATACAGTGGAATTTAGAATTTGCGATGTACCTATGACTACAATGGAAACTATTGCTATTGCTGCTGTTTTTCAAGCATTGTGTGCAAAGTTGTACAAACTAAGGAATTCTAATTTGAATTTTATTATGTATCAACGTGCATTAATTAATGAAAATAAATGGCGTGCCGGCAGATATGGAATTGATGGGACATTAATTGATTTTGGCAAAGAAACTGAAGTAAATACAAGATTATTAATTTTAGAATTGTTAGATTTTGTTGATGATGTTGTTGATGATTTGGGCAGCAGACCAGCCATAAATTATGTACACAAAATGCTTGATAATGGTACTGGTGCTGACAGACAATTAAAAGTGTATAAAGAAACAGAAGATTTAAAAACTGTTGTAGATTATATCACTAGTCAATTTTTAGTACCATAGATTTATTTTACATAAAAATTTAAAGGAGCAAATACAAAACTTTGCTCCTTTTTTATAAACTAAATGAGGGTAAGTATTACAATATTAATTTTATGTATCATAATTTTTTTGGGCTATAGTTTTGTTTCGCCTCCAAATAAACCCACACCAATAAGATTTATTGTACCCGAAGGCTGGCAAAAACCTGTTTATGATTTTAAAGAAAATCCATTAACTAAAGAAGGTATTGAACTTGGTAAAAAAATATTTTATGATGCTACTTTAAGCATAGATTCTTCAACATCTTGTGCTAGCTGTCATCAGCAATTTGCAGCTTTTTCCACATTTGAACACGATTTATCTCACGGCATTGGCAATAACCTTACAACACGAAATGCACCTGCATTACAGAACTTAGCTTGGCAAAAAGATTTTATGGCAGATGGCAGTATTCATCATTTGGATAGTCAACCCATTTTTCCATTTACAAATCCAAAAGAAATGGCAATGAGTGAAAGTGAATTGATATCAAGAATTAAAGCCAGTAAAGTGTATAAAAAAATGTTTTACGCTGCATTTGGCAGCGATGATATCAATACTAAAAAAATTACAAAAGCCTTAAGCCAGTTTATGTTAATGTTAGTTAGTAATAATAGTAAATATGACAAAGTAATGCAAGGCAAAGACAGTTTTATTTTACCAGAAAAATTGGGATATGAAATTTTTAAAAGCAAATGTGCTACTTGCCATCAAGAACCTATGTTTACTGATTATAGTTATAAAAATATAGGCTTACCCCAAAGCAACTCTTTTACCGATAATGGT
>JAPLER010000138.1:15632-24232 GCA_026391115.1 Bacteroidota bacterium
ATAATGGTAGGATGATAGTTACAAATCAAAAAAGCGATTCTTTAAAGTTTAGAGTACCAAGTCTTAGAAACATTGCTATTACGCAGCCTTACGGCCATGATGGAAGGTTTTTTACTTTATACAATGTATTTGAGCACTATAGAAAAAATATGATTGTAACAGATAACACAGATAGTTTATTAAAAAATAAATTGCCTTTGTCTAACTATGAAATTGGGCAGCTTACTGCATTTTTATACACTTTAACTGATACAACTTTTACACACAACAAAATGTTTGCACCACAAGGATTTAACATTACACCAAGTTTTAGAGATAAACATTAATTTTTGTATTTATTTTGAATGTTGAATTATAAATTAAAAATTAATTAAATCAACTTCATTCAGAATTCAACATTTAAAATTTAAAATTATTTTTTGAGTAGTTTAAAAAAATTAGCAAATCAAACAATGTGGTATGGATTAAGTTCTATTGCTGCACGTTTTATTAATTATTTATTGACTCCATACTTAACAAATGCTGATGCAATTAAAACTTCAGATTATGGTGATATGGGTTTAATATATTCAGCTTTGCCTATTTTGAATGTAATCTTTTTATATGGTTTTGAAACTGCGTACTTTAGATTTTCATCCAGAGAAGAGTATAAAAAAAGCATCTACAATACAACTGCAATTTCTATCATTTTTAGTACAATTGTTTTAACTAGTTTATTATGGGTAAATCAAGTTGCATTTGCACGTATAGTAGGTCTGCAAGATGTCATACAAATTATACAAATTAGTATTTTCATTATAGCATTTGACGCATTATCTGCTATTCCTTTTGCAAAACTTAGACAAGAAAACAGACCACGCTTATTTGCTTTTATAAAAATTGGAGGTATATTAATCAATGTTTTTTTTACTTGGTTCTTTATTAGTTATTGTCCCAGTCAACTTAAAATGAATCCTAATAGTTGGGTTGGTAATTTTTATGATATTGCACTTAATCCAATTGTATATGTTGTTCTAGCCAATCTTATTCAAGCTATAGTTACACTGCTTTTATTAAGTAAACAAATTGCTGCAATAAGATTAAACTTTAATACTAAACTTTGGAAAGAAATGATGATATATTCTTTGCCATTAGTTATTGTTGGAATGGGAGGAATGATTAATGAAACATTTGACAGGCTGATGTTACGTTGGTGGTTTCCTGCTGAAGATATTGTAAAAAAAGAGCAAGTGGGCATTTATAATGCTTGTTACAAATTGTCTATTTTAATTACGCTTTTTATACAAGCATTTAGAATGGGTGCAGAGCCTTTTTTCTTTAAACAATCAACAGAAAAAGAAGCTCCAAAAACTTATGCCAAAGTGATGAAGTTTTTTGTAATAACTATTTGCTTAATGTTTTTAGTAGTTACTCTTGAAATGCCAATATGGAGAAATTTTATTGGAACAAAATATTGGGCAGGCTTGAGAGTTGTGCCAATATTGCTTTTGGCAAATATGTTTTTAGGAATTTATTATAATCTTAGTGTATGGTATAAGTTGGGAAATAAAACTATGGCTGGTGCATGGATTACTATTATTGGAGCTTTAGTTACAATATGCTTCAATTATATCTTCATTCCACACTTTAGTTATATGGCTTGTGCTTGGGCAACTTTCTTTTGCTATGGAAGTATGATGGTGATTAGCTTTACTTGGGGTCAAAAGCATTACAGAATACCTTATGCTTGGAAAAAATTAATAGCATATATCGTTATAGTGGTGCTATTATTTTTTATACAAAAAGCATTATTGTTAATTACTCAAAATATCATTTTTGAATTAGCTACAGGCACTCTTTTAATTGGATTATTTATATGGTTTATTCTTTTGGTAGAACAAAAAGAGTTTATCAAAATGCCATTAATTAAAAGATTATATAAAACTAAAAATTAGTTTATAATTACGTTTGGAGAAACTGTAAGCCTGCCTGCCGTTTTAGCTTTCACTTCATCTATTGTTACACCAGGTGCAGTTTCAATTAATACAAAACCATTCTCTGTTACATCAAGTACAGCTAGTTCTGTTACAATTTTTTTAACACATTTAACTCCTGTTAATGGCAATGTGCATTGTGGCAACAATTTGCTTTCACCTTTTGGATTAGTATGCATCATAGCAACAATAATATTTTTTGCACTAGATACTAAATCCATTGCACCACCCATTCCTTTTACCATTTTACCAGGAATTTTCCAATTGGCAATATCACCTGTATCACTCACTTCCATTGCACCTAATACAGTTAAATCAATTTTTCCTGCACGTATCATTCCAAAGCTTTCTGCACTATCAAATAAAGCTGCTCCTTTTATTAAAGTAACAGTTTCTTTTCCTGCATTAATCAAATCAGCATCTATATTCTCTTCTGTAGGATAAGGTCCCATTCCTAAAATGCCATTCTCACTTTGCAATATCACAGTCATTCCTTCAGGAATATAATTAGCAACCAAAGTAGGTATTCCTATACCTAAATTTACATACATACCATCTTTTAGTTCTTTTGCAATACGTTGTGCAATTCCAAATTTATCTAAAGGCATTATGAAATTTTTATAAATAAAAGTATAAAATTAATAGCTTACTAAGTTGTTATTTTTTGGCTTTCATATCTTGCACTTTTTTTTGTGCTTCTACCATTTGCTCATACCTTTCTTGCCATTTGCTTTTGGTTTTAACCTTAGGATTTTTTCTTCTTTGTTCAATATCAGCAACCAGTTTATCATGATTGATTACAAATTTTTGAATAACAATTTGTAGTAAAAGTGTAATAGTATTTGAAACAGTATAATACCATGTTAATGCAGATGGCAAACCATTAAAGAAGAAGAACATCATAAAAGGAAATATATAAGGCATATACTTCATCATTGGATTATCTTGTGTTGGTGCACTGTTCATACTATACAATGAAATTGCAAAACTGGTAAGCACAGCAGTGATGGTGAACAAACTTAAGTGACCGCCTAGTATTGATGAATTCCAAGTAATAACAGCATCGTAAACAGATAAATCTTTACTCCATAAAAACGATTGACCGCGAACTGCAATATTTGAATTAAAGAAACTGAACAATGCAAAGAATATTGGGATTTGCAGTAAAGCAGGTAAGCATCCTCCAAGCATATTCACTCCAGCTTCTTTATTAAACTTCATTTGAGCCATTGCAAAACCTTGTTGGTCACTGCCATATTTCTTTTTAAGTTCATCTAACTCTGGTCTTAAAATTTTCATTTTAGCACTGCTTACATAGCTACCATACATCAATGGTGCTGTAATTAATCTAATGAAAACAGTTAACAATAAAATTACAATACCAAAACCTACTCCAAATTTTGACAACAAACCAAAAATTGGTATTATGATGTATTGATTAATTGGACGAACAAATGAATACATATCTCTACCTAAATTAATGATTCTAGCCATATCTGGTGCTGGCTGACTTTTCAATATTTCATAATCATTTGGACCAAAATACATTTGCAAAGCAACATTAGTAGCACTTCCAGTTGGTTTTATTTCAAATGCAGCATCAACTTTAGCTAATCGTGTTGAAGTGTCAATTGCATCTCTTTGCCAATTAACCCTACCATTATTAAAATTATTTTTTGCAATTAATGTTATATTAAAAAATTGTTGAACAACCGCCAACCAGTTAGTTGGTTTTTCAAAAGTATGTTCGGTTTTTCTACTTATATAATCAAACTCCTTATCCTCGTAAAAGCACAAATTACTCATTTGTGCACGTTCGTAACTAGCACTTTTTTCGTTTTGAGTAGTGTTGCAATTCCACACTAAATTCAGTTGACTATTTTTTAAAGTAGCTGTTGTTGGAATATTAACATCCCAATCAATCATATAACTATTAGGTTTAATACTAAAGTTATGTGTTACAGTTTTTTGGGTAGAATCGCTTAATGAAAAACTAATTGACTTACTTCCATCTGCATTATTAACAACGTTAGTTGGGGTAAAAAACAAATCATTGGTAAATGCTGTACTTCCTTTGCCAGTATTGATATCATAGCCTAATTTATCTGCATCATTACCCAAAAGAACTTGTTTGCCATTGTATGATTTGTAGTTTTTTAATTCTACATTTTTAATTCTGCCACCTTTATTGGTAAAAGTTACTTTAATCAAGTTATTTTCGATAGTAGTAGTTTCTTCTTTACCAAAAGCAGCGTTGGTAAGATTACCAGCCAATGCAACTTTTTCTGTAGAATCTCTTTGTGCAGCAATCGTCCTAGTTTTTACAGAATCCTCTTTGGGTCTTGCAGCAGCATTAGCTTTTGCTGTAGAATCTTTTATATGTTCGTCGTATTTTCTATAAGCTTCAGCTTGTTTATTTGTGTAAACAAAGAATGAGAGTATAGAAAACATTGTTTTGGTGTGGGTATAAATTCAAAAAATCAAAATCGTTTGCATCAAAATTTTTATTAAAATCTAATTTATTTGTGATATTTACAACTTTAAATGCAAATTGGCATTTCATTTGAATAAGATTTTAAACAAAAATAAAAAACAATGAAAAAAACATTTTTAACAATTTTATCAGTTGTAACTATTGCAACTTTTTCAAACGCACAAGAAGCAAAAACAACTGCACCAACAGCTGCACAACCAGCTAAATTAACTAAAGAACAAAAAGAAGCAGCAAAACTTAAAAAAGAAGCAGAACTGGTTGATGCATTCAAAAGTGCTGAATTAACAGAAGAGCAACAAAAAAAAGCTAGAGAAGTACTAGATGCAGCTGCAGAAAAATCTAAGGCAATTAAAGCAGATGCTAGTTTAACAGAAGACGCTAAAAAAGCAAAACTTGACGAGTTGAACAAAGAAAAAAACGACAAGTTAAAAGAAGCAATCGGAGAAGCAAAGTATAAGGCTTTTCAACAAGCAAGAAAAAAACAAAAAGAAGCAGCACCAAAAGCTGATTAAAAAGTTTAGTTATCAATTCGAATTAAATAAAAAGTGTGTCTACAAGGCACACTTTTTTATTTTCATAATGTTGAAAAATAATTCAATAGTCAACTGTTAAAATAACCATTTTTGTCTGCTATGTCTCAATTTTCACATTTACACGTTCACACGCAATATTCCTTGCTTGATGGTGCTGCAAGCATCAGTAGTTTGTATAAGAAAGCTATGAGAGATAATATGCCAGCAGTTGCTATTACTGATCATGGCAATATGTTTGGTGCTTTTGAATTTGTTGCTCAAGCCTGGAAAAACACACGTGTAATTGGTACAGATGAAAAAGGAAAAGACATTTTAGAACCTATTGTAAAACCAATTGTAGGTTGCGAATTTTATGTAGTAAAAGACAGATGGGCAAAGGCTTTTACCAAAGAAGTTAAAGACGATAGATACCATCAATTATTTTTAGCAAAGAATAAAAAGGGGTATGAAAATTTAGTTAAACTTACATCACTTGGCTACATTGAAGGAATGTATAGCAAGTATCCACGTATTGATAAATTATTTGGTGAAGATTATTATATAGAAATTCAACGCCATAATTTAAAAGAACAAATTCAAGTAAATGAAGTTCTATTAAGGTTTGCAAAGAAATATAATGTGCCCATTATTGCAAGTAACGATAGTCATTACACAGAAAAAGAGGATTATAATGCACATGATATTTTACTATGTATTAATACTGGTGAAAAACAAGCTACTCCAGGTTTTGACGACATTGTACATGATGATTTATTGGTAAAGAATAAACGTTTCAAATTTCCAAACGATCAATTCTATTTTAAAACTACTCACGAAATGAAGCAATTGTTTGCTGATATTCCTGAGAGTATTGACAATACCAATATGATTGTTGATAAGGTAGAAATATTGAATTTGAAAAAAGATATTTTGTTACCTGCATTTCCTGTACCACAAGAATATCAAATTCATTTTACAGACGAAGTTATTGGCAAAGACATCATTAAGCCTGATGTAAATAATCAATGGGAATACCTAAAAGCGTTGACTTATAAAGGTGCAAAAGAACGCTATGGTGAAATTGAAAGTCACGTTCAGGAACGTATAGATTTTGAACTCTTCACCATTAAAACAATGGGATTTGCTGGTTACTTTTTAATTGTGAGCGACTTTATTAGAGCTGGCAGAGATATGGGCGTTTTTGTAGGTCCAGGACGTGGTAGTGCAGCTGGTAGTGTTGTGGCTTATTGCATTGGCATCACCAATATTGACCCTATTAAATATAATTTACTATTCGAGAGATTTTTAAATCCAGATAGAAAGTCAATGCCCGATATTGATACTGACTTTGACGATGAGGGCAGGCAAAAAGTAATTGATTATGTAGTTGAAAAATATGGCAAAGCACAGGTTGCACAAATTATTACTTATGGTACAATGGCTGCAAAAAGTAGTATTAAAGATGTGGCTCGTGTAATGGATTTGCCTTTGGCAGAAAGCAATGCTTTAGCAAAATTAGTGAGTGATAAACCAGGTACAGAGCTAGGCAATATGCTGCAATCGCCATTAACAAAAAAAGATGGCGAAAAAAGTTTAGAAGAAAAAGGCTATAGCCCTGAAGATATTGAAAATGCTAAACGTTTAAGAGAAATATACAACTTAAACACAGGCGATTTACGCACGAAAATTTTACACGAAGCAGAAAGATTAGAAGGCAGTGTGCGTAACACTGGTGTACATGCAGCAGGTATTATTATAGCACCAAAAGATTTAACAGAATTAATACCTGTAGCTATTTCCAAAGACTCACCTTTATGGGTTACACAAATTGAAGGAAATGTAATTGAAGAAGCTGGTGTAATTAAAATGGACTTCTTGGGTTTAAAAACGTTGTCTATTTTAAAAACAGCATTGGATCTTATTAAACAAAATCATCATGTAACTATTGATTTAGATAATATTTCTTTAGAAGATGAAAAAACTTTTCAGCTATATCAGCGTGGCGAAACCAATGCTACGTTTCAGTTTGAAAGTGCTGGTATGCAAAAATATTTGCGTGAATTAAAGCCAGATAGATTTGATGATTTAATTGCAATGAATGCCTTGTATCGACCAGGACCAATGAGTTACATTCCCACTTTTATTGCTCGCAAACACGGTAAGGAAAAAGTAGAATATGATATTGAAGAGATGAAGGAATATCTTGAGGAAACCAATGGTATTACTGTGTATCAAGAGCAAGTAATGTTATTGTCTCAAAGCCTTGCTGGCTTTACCAAAGGCGATGCAGATGTGTTGCGTAAAGCAATGGGCAAAAAACAAAAAGCTGTGTTGGATAAAATGAAAGCACAGTTTATTGATGGGGCTTCTGCCAAAGGACACAATACAGAGAAACTAGAAAAAATATGGACTGACTGGGAAGCATTTGCACAATATGCTTTCAATAAATCGCACAGTACATGCTACGCTTTTGTAGCTTATCAAACAGCATATTTAAAAGCACATTACCCAAGTGAGTATATGAGTGCAGTGTTGAATCACGCAGGAAGTATAGATAAAATTACTTTCTATATGGAAGAGTGTAAACGAATGGGCATTAAAGTACTTGGTCCAGATATCAACGAAAGTAAAAAAGGATTTGCACCCAATATGAAAGGCGAAATTCGTTTTGGTTTGGGTGGATTAAAAGGTGTGGGTGAAAATGCTATTGAAAATATTATTGAAGAAAGAGCAAAAGCTGGAGCCTTTAAAAATATATTTGATTTTATAACAAGAGTTAATCAACGTGCTGTAAATAAAAAATCCTTGGAAAGCCTTGCCAATAGTGGCACTTTCGATTGTTTTACAGATTTACACAGAGCTCAATATTTTCATATTCCAGATGGTGATAGAACAAGTGGCATAGAAAAAATCATTGGTTATGGACAGGTGCAAAACGATTTAAGTAAAGGCACTACCAATACATTATTTGGAGATTTAGGTAAAGCTATGGATGTACCACCACCTAAAATTGCCAATTGCGAACCCTGGACTTTAATTGACAAATTAGACTTTGAAAAAGAAGTTACAGGAATGTATATGAGTGGGCATCCTTTGGATAATTACAAGTTCGAAATGCGATATTATGGCATTACACAATTAGCCGATTTTGCTGAAATAAAAGATTCACAAACTTTAATGCAAGCTTATTTGGGTAAGCCTATGAAGATTGCAGGATTGGTAATTGATGCACAACATAGAACCACAAAGACCAACAGAGCTTTTGGTATCTTGAAAATAGAAGATTTTAGCGGTAATGCAGAAATTGCTTTGTGGAGCGAGGATTATCAAAAGTTTCAGCATTATTTAGAAAAAGGAAAAAGTTTGATGGTTTCAGGATTTTTTAAAGCAAACTGGAAAGGCGATGGCTTTGAGTTTAAAGTATCAAATATTTTTCTATTAGAGACAGCTAAAACTGTGCTTACAAAAAATGTCGATATCAATATGCACCCTGCAGCTGTTGATGAAACATTTGTAAACTTCATAGAAAAAAATATGAAAACAAATCCAGGTAAAGCTTCTTTCAAATTCAATATTGTGGAGCCTAATGAAAGTTTGAAAGTAACATTACTAACTAGTGAA